>NZ_CAMLFY010000009.1 GCF_946479415.1 uncultured Shinella sp.
TGCAGGAATATTCGCTGTCGAGCCAGGAAGGCGTGGCGCTGATGTGCCTGGCCGAGGCGCTGCTGCGCATCCCGGACACCGACACGCGCGACGCGCTGATCCGCGACAAGATCGCCGAGGGTGACTGGACCTCCCATATCGGTGGCGGCAAGTCGCTGTTCGTCAACGCCGCGACCTGGGGCCTCGTCGTTACCGGCAAGCTGACCTCCACCGTCAACGACCGCGGCCTGTCCGCTGCGCTGACGCGCCTCATCGCGCGCGCCGGCGAGCCGGTCATCCGCCGCGGCGTCGACATGGCGATGCGCATGATGGGTGAACAGTTCGTCACCGGCGAGACCATCGAGGAAGCGCTAAAGCGCTCCAAGCCGCTGGAAGCGCGTGGTTTCCGCTATTCCTACGATATGCTGGGCGAGGCCGCCACGACCTCGGCCGACGCCGAGCGCTACTACCGCGACTACGAGAACGCCATCCACGCGATCGGCAAGGCGTCGGGCGGGCGCGGCATCTATGAAGGCCCCGGCATCTCCATCAAGCTCTCGGCCCTCCACCCCCGCTACAGCCGCACGCAGACCGCCCGCGTGATGGGCGAACTGCTGCCGAAGGTCATCAAGCTTGCGGCGCTGGCCAAGAGCTACGATATCGGCCTCAACATCGACGCCGAGGAAGCCGACCGTCTGGAACTGTCGCTCGACCTGCTCGAAAGCCTGTGCTTCGACGAGGCGCTGAAGGGCTGGAACGGCCTCGGCTTCGTCGTGCAGGCCTATGGCAAGCGCTGCCCCTTCGTGCTCGATTTCATCATCGATCTCGCCCGCCGCTCCGGCCGCCGCGTCATGGTGCGCCTCGTCAAGGGCGCCTATTGGGATGCCGAGATAAAGCGCGCCCAGCTCGATGGCCTCGAAGGCTTTCCGGTCTATACGCGCAAGATCTATACCGACGTCGCCTATGTCGCCTGCGCGCGAAAACTTCTGGCCGCGCCGGATGCGATCTTCCCGCAATTCGCCACCCACAACGCCCAGAGCCTCGCCACCATCTACCAGCTCGCCGGTCCGGATTTCGCCGTCGGCAAATACGAGTTCCAGTGCCTGCACGGCATGGGAGAGCCGCTCTATGACGAGGTGGTCGGCAAGGACAAGCTCGACCGTCCCTGCCGCATCTATGCGCCCGTCGGCACCCATGAGACGCTGCTCGCCTATCTCGTGCGCCGCCTGCTCGAAAACGGCGCGAACTCCTCCTTCGTCAACCGCATTTCCGACCCCAAGGTATCCGTGGAATCGCTGATTGCCGATCCGGTCGAGATCGTCGCCGCCATGCCCGTCGTCGGCGCGCAGCACGATCAGATTGCCCTGCCCGACGGCCTGTTCGGCGCCTCGCGCAAGAACTCCGCCGGCCTCGACCTCTCGAATGAAGAGACCCTCGTCGGCCTCTCGGTGGAACTCGCCGGCACCGCCGCAAAACAGTGGCACGCCGCCCCGCTTCTCGCAGACGGCAGCGCCGCCGGCGAAACGCAGGACGTGCTGAACCCCGCCGATCACCGCGATGTCGTCGGCCGCGTCACCGAAGCCAAGGCCGAGGATGCCGCCCGCATCGTCGCCATGGCCGCCGACAGCGTCGCAGGCTGGTCCGCCGTCTCGCCCGCCGACCGCGCCGCCTGCCTCGACCGCGCCGCTGATATCATGCAGGCCCGCATCGAGCCGCTGATGGGCGTCATCATGCGCGAAGCCGGCAAGTCTGCCGCCAACGCCATCGGCGAAGTGCGCGAAGCCATCGACTTCCTGCGCTACTATGCCGAACAGGCCCGCCGCACGCTCGGTCCGTCGCACCTGCCGCTCGGTCCCATCGTCTGCATCAGCCCGTGGAACTTCCCGCTCGCCATCTTCACCGGCCAGGTCGCTGCGGCGCTCGTCGCCGGCAATCCGGTCATTGCAAAGCCGGCCGAAGAGACGCCGATCGTCGCCTATGAAAGCGTGAAAATCCTGCACGAGGCCGGCGTTCCCGCCGGTGCCCTGCAATTCACGCCCGGCGCAGGCAGACTTGGTGCAGCACTCGTCGGCGCCGACAAGACGGCCGGCGTCATGTTCACCGGCTCGACGGAAGTCGCCCGCCTCATCCAGGCGCAGCTGGCCGAACGCCTTTCCGAAAACGGCAAGCCGATCCCGCTGATCGCCGAAACCGGCGGCCAGAACGGCATGATCGTCGATTCCTCGGCGCTCGCCGAACAGGTCGTCGCCGACGTCATCGCCTCCTCCTTCGACAGCGCCGGCCAGCGCTGCTCGGCACTGCGCGTGCTCTGCTTGCAGGACGACGTCGCCGACCGCACGCTCGCCATGCTGAAGGGCGCGCTTCAGGAACTGACGCTCGGCCGCACCGACAGCCTGAATGTCGACATCGGTCCCGTCATCACCCGCGAGGCGCGCGACAACATCGTCGGCCATATCGAGCGCATGCGCGGCCTCGGCAACAAGGTCGAGCAGCTGCCGCTGCCGGCCGCTGCCGAGCACGGCACCTTCGTTGCGCCGACCATCATCGAGATCAAGAAGCTCGGCGATCTCCAGCGTGAGGTCTTCGGCCCCGTGCTGCATGTCATCCGCTTCCGCCGCGCCAATCTCGACCGGCTGATCGACGACATCAACGCCTCGGGCTACGGCCTCACCTTCGGCCTGCACACGCGCCTCGATGAAACGATCGCGCATGTCACCAGCCGCATCAAGGCGGGCAATCTCTATGTGAACCGCAACATCATCGGCGCCGTGGTCGGCGTGCAGCCCTTCGGCGGACGCGGCCTTTCCGGCACCGGCCCGAAGGCGGGCGGCCCGCTCTACATCGGCCGCCTCGTGCAGAAGGCGCCGGTGCCGCCGCAGCAGGATTCGGTGCATACCGACCAGGCACTGCGCGATTTCATCACCTGGCTCGACCGCAAGGGCAAGACGGCCGAAGGCGAGACGGCACGCGGATTCGCCAACCGCTCGGCGCTTGGCCTCGTGCGCGAACTCGCCGGCCCCGTCGGCGAACGCAACCTCTATGCGCTGCATGCGCGCGGCAACGTGCTGCTCGTGCCGAAGACGGAAACGGGCCTGCTGCGCCAGATCGCCGCCGGCCTTGCCACCGGCAACATGCTGGCCATCGACAGCGTTGATGCGCTGAAACCGGTCCTCGCCGACCTGCCCGCCTCCGTCGCCGCCCGCCTCACCTGGACGGCCGACTGGTCCAAGGACGGCCCCTTCGCCGGCGCGCTGGTGGAAGGCGATGCGGAGGCGGTGCGCACCGTCAACCGCAAGATCGCCGCCCTGCCCGGCCCGCTGGTTCTGGTACAGGCCGCGACGACCGAGGAGCTGCTGAGCGACCCGGAAGCCTATTGCCTCAACTGGCTGCTGGAGGAGGTCTCGACCTCGATCAACACGGCGGCCGCTGGCGGCAATGCCAGCCTGATGGCCATCGGCTGATTGCCGGCCACTCGCTGAACCTCATGCAAAGGCCCGCGAAAGCGGGCCTTTTCTTTACGCCGTTGCCAGCGAGAGTGCGGCCAGAACTTCAGCGGAACTCCGCTCGAATTGCCGAGCGGCAATATCGCGCGCCACATTCTCGGCAACGAAGACGGCATGCTCCGTGACCTGCGGCAGGCCCATCAATTCACCAAAAGTTCCGCGCGCGAGCGGGCCGGCGATATAAAACGTTTCCGCCGCCGCCCCGTCGGCATCAACGGCATGGCTTTGCCGATCGACGGCAAGCCCGAGACCGACGCCATCCGCTTGCAGCACACCCGCCTTGCCGAGCCCCGCGAGAAACGGCTGGCTCGACAGGATACCCCCGTGCCCCGGCCCCGTCGTCACCACGACGGCATCGTACCGCCCATCGGCCACGCCCTGCCCATGGCGCAATCGGAGCCGGACGCGGATCGTATCATCCGCCTCTCGCTGAACGTCGGCGATCGATGCCGCGTGGAACGAAAGCCGGCCATCGGCCATCCCACGCTCGATGGCAGCCTCCACCTGCGGTGCGATGCGGAAGCGGTGCACATCCCAATGGGCACGCAGGAACCGCACAAGCCGACGTCGCTCGATGACCGGCAAAGCCTGCCAAATATCCCGGCCTTGTCCGCGCAAACGGTCGAAGACCGCGTGCCAGGTGACGCCACTCTCCTCCGCCTCTGCAAGTGTCCGTCGCACGCGGCGGAGCAGGCCGCGCGCCGAACGCGCGGGCGGGGAGACGAATTCACCGAAGGGATCCTGCGCAAGCAGATTGTGACCGCGCGAACGCAGCCCGCGGCGCGAAATGGCGGTGATAGGCCCCGTATGGCCGGAAGCTTCCAGCGCCGCGATCACATCGGCCGCCGTCAGCCCCGCGCCGACGACGAGCACACGATCCCCCCGTCGGATGCCGGACAAGGCAGCGGTTACCGTGGCATCCGGCACATAGCGCGGGTGCCCGGCCAGCGCTCGGGTCAGCGCACCCGGTGCCTGCGGGCTTGGATGGGTCGCGGCCAGGACGACGATATCGGCTTGCAAAACCGCACCATCCTCGGCGTCGATGCGCCAGCCTGCCCCATGTTTCTCGATGGCCCGAACAAGGCTTCGGCGATGTTCCACCGCGCCGCTTTCCAGCAGCGGCTGAAGCTGTGCGGCAACGTAGCGGCCGAAATCCGAGCGGCGGGCGAAGATATGTCCATCCACCGTCGTCGCCAACGCGTCGTCCTTCAGGGCATCCTTCTCGAAAAGCCAGCGCTGGAAATGCTCGTCATCGCCGGGAACCAGCGTCATGCGCGCGGCCGGCACATTGATGCGGTGGACGGGCTCGTCGGTATCGTAGGCCAGACCGCCGCCGAGCATGGCGCGCGGCTCATAGACCACGATCCTTGCCGACCTCTCCGGCAGAAGCCGGACGAGATGGTAGGCAAGCGCCGCGCCTGAAAAACCGCCGCCGATGATGGCGACGGTGGGATGCGTGGCGGAACGGGTCGTATCAGACGCAACCATGGATCAGCTCCGGCGGTTTCCGCCTCTCAGGCACCAACCGATTTCAGCACCGGCACGGCTTCGGCCTCGCGCCGTTTCACCGCCTCGATGTCGCGGTAACCATCGGCCGGGTGGGTCTTCGGCAGATAGGGACCGTCGCCGAAAAGCTTTTCGCGCAATGTACCCTCCTTATAGGCGGTCGGATAGGCGCCGCGTTTCTGCAACTCCGGCACGATATGAGCGACGACATCCTCGAAGCTGTCCGGCGTCACCGCATAGGCGAGGTTGAAGCCATCGACATCGGTATCCGCGACCCATTCCTGGAGAATATCGGCAATACGCTTCGGTGAGCCGACAAAGACCGGCCCCATGCCGCCGATGCCGCCGAACTGCGCCAGCTCGTCGATCGTCCAGGACTTGTCGCCGCCGGCAATGTGCTCGATGAAGGAATGGATGGCATTGGTTTCGATCTTCTCCACCACATCCGTTGGCGCATACTGGCCGAAGTCGATGCCGCTCCAGCCGGACATGAAGGTGAGCGAGCCGTCATAGGAGACGTAGCTCTTGTAGTCCTCGAACTTCTTCTGCGCCTTCTCTTCATCTTCGTCGGTGATGACCGTAACGAGCGTGTAGATATAGACTTTCTTCGGGTCTCGGCCGGCGGCGGCGATACGCTGGCGGATATCGGCGACATAGGCTTTCAGCACGGACTTCGTGGGGGCGGCGACGAAGATGCATTCGGCATGGCCGGCCGCGAAAGCCTTGCCCGGACCGGAAGCGCCGGCCTGGTAGAGCACGGGCGTACGTTGCGGCGAAGGCTCGGTCAGGCCATAGCCCGGAACCTCGAAAAACTTGCCCTTGTGGGCGATCTCGTGAACCTTTTCCGGGTTCGTGAAGATGCGGTTATCGCCATCGCGCACGACTGCCCCCTCTTCCCAGGAGCCTTCCAGCAGCTTGTAGAGAACCTCGACATATTCGGCAGCAACCTCGTAGCGGTTGTCGTGCCGGCGAAGCCCGCCCTGCCCGACATTCTTCGCCCCGCTTTCCAGATAGGAGGTCACGATGTTCCAGCCGACACGGCCCTTGGAATGATGGTCGGCGGTCGCTAGACGCCGGGCGAAGGTATAGGGGTGCTCGAAGGAGGTGGACGCCGTGATGCCGATGCCGAGATGCTTGGTGGCGAGCGCGATGGGAGCGGCCAGTTGGAGCGGATCATTGACCGGGATCTGCGCCGCCTGGTGGATCGCGTGGTAGTTCGAGCCCTTGTAGACGTCGTAGTATCCGATGACATCGGCGATGAAGATGCCATCGAAAATGCCGCGCTCCAGCGTGCGGGCGAGATCCTGCCAATAGTCCAGGTCCTTGTATTTGTGGGACTTGTCGCGCGGATGCGCCCACAGGCCCGGCGACTGGTGGCCGACGCAGTTCATGTCGAAAGCATTGAAACGAATGTGGCGGGCCATGGATATCTCCGGCGTCTCTGGGATGCCTCGAGGCATCGGTTCCGCCCGACGATAGCGCTTGCTCTTCATAAATACAGAAATTCTATCTTTTATATGCATTAATTTCGGAAATGACTTTTCGCGCGCAAAAAAGCGGCCGCAATCCCGAGAGATTGCGGCCAGGCGACCACCCCCACCACGAGGGTTGATTTCCAAAGAGAGTGATTTCAAAGCGCGCCGTTGCGCGGCGGCGTCACACCGTTCAGGTGATAGTTGCCGACGACATGGTATTTCCATCGCACCGGATCGTGCAGCGTGTGCGTGCGCGCATTGCGCCAATGGCGCTCCAGATTAAGGCCGCGTTTGGTGGCGGAAGTGCCCGCTAGCTCGAACAGGACATTGGTCGCGTCGATGGCAAGCTCTGTCGTCAGCACCTTGGCTGCGGCGACGGCGAGTGTGGCGGCAACGGAATTTTCCTGGCTGAGATTGACCTGCGCCAGATCGACCTTGCGCCCTGCCCGCTCCAGCACCGCTTCGGCGGCCTCGATGCGAATGGCGAGTTCGCCGATGCGCGAAATGGTCAGCGGATCATCCGCCGCGCGCTCGACGCCGCTGTTGGTCCACGGCCGCGCCTTGTCGCGCACATAGCCGATGGTCTCTTTCAGCGCCGCGCGCGCAATGCCGAGATCGATACCGGCATGAATGATCTGGCCGACCGAGCCGATCGTGCCGGGGCGCTCGAACCCCTTCTGGTGCGGCACGACGGCATCCGCAGGCACATAGACGTCGCGCAGGATCGTCGTGCCGCTGCCGGTGGTGCGCTGGCCGAAACCATCCCAGTCGTCGACGATCTCGATGCCGTCGGTATCGCGCGGCGCGAAGGACATCGTCAGGCGCTCGTTCTCGTCGAGCGCGAAGATCGTGACCCAATGGGCGAAAAGCACGCCCGTCGAATAGAATTTCCGGCCATTGATGCGGAAGCCCGCGCCATCGGGTGTTATGCGCGTGTTGTAATTGCCGACCGTCTTGGTGCCGACCTCGGAGAGCGCATTGCCGAAACGGTCGCCCGCCAGCGCGCGGCCGAAATAGAAGCTTTTCTGTGCCTCGCTGCCGTCATGCCGCAGCGCTTCGAGAATGTAGAAATGGTTTTGCGGAATCTGGCCGATCGAGCTGTCGGCCTCCGACAGGATCGCCGTCACCTCGGCCAGCACCGCATTCGACACGTCGATGCCGCCGAACTCCGCCGGCACGGTGATGGCGAGCAGGCCCGAGGCGGAAAGCCGGTCGATTTCCTCATAGGGCAGAGCCCGTTCGTAATCACGGCGGCTGGCACCGGCAACGAATTCGGAGGCCAATCTGCGTGCAACGTCGAGTGCTTCGTCCTCGCTCGCGATGCGATGGGCGGTCTGTTGCTGTTCGGCGAGCTTGATGACGCTACTCATGACGGGTCCTTTCAAGAGGAGGCCAAAGCCTCAGATGATATATTCGGGTTCGCTGACGCTCTGGTCCATGGTGATGCCCGGCAGCACCGTATGCCGCTGGCCGACCCTGCGCGCCGGAACGCCGACGACGGAGCTGTACGGCGCGACGGGTGACACCACGACGCTGCCCGCGCCCACCTTGGCACCGATGCCGATTTCGATATTGCCGAGGATTTTGGCGCCCGCGCCGATCAGCACGCCGCGACGCACCTTCGGATGGCGATCGCCCGTCTCCTTGCCGGTGCCGCCGAGCGTGACGTTCTGGAGGATCGAAACCTCGTCCTCCACGACGGCCGTCTCGCCGATGACGAGACCGCTGCCATGATCGAGCATGATGCCACGGCCCATGATGGCGGCCGGGTGAATGTCGATGCCGAAGGTTTCGGAGATGCGGCTCTGGATATGCCGGGCCAGATGTTGGCGCCCGCTGTTCCAGAGCCAGTGACCGATGCGATATCCTTGCAGCGCCGAAAACCCCTTGAAGTAGAGGAAGGGCGTCAGCACCTCGGTGTTGCTCGGATCGCGATCCTTCACCGCCTGCAAATCGGCAGCAGCCGCACCCAGCAGGCCGGGCCGGTCGATATAGGCGCCATGGACCAGAGCCAGCAGCTCGTCGCGGTCGACATCATGATCGGCAAGCTTGATCGCCAGGCGATGAGCCAGCGCGTGGCCGAAACCGGCATGCATCAGCACAGCCGAGTTCAGCGCGCGTGCCAGCGCATGGTCACGGAGCACGGCGGCATTCGCCTCCAGCCGCAGCGTGTCCCAAAGCGCGAAGACTTCACGGCGGGCGGCATCCTCCACGGGGAGGAAGACAATGTTGTTTTCCTGTCCTTGCATGGCTGCCTCTCCTGAACACACGCTTACGGACCGGCTCAGGCCTTGACTGGCTTGTCCAGCAGATGGAGCAAGTCGGCATGATGTCTTGCGGCAACATCGGGATGGGAGCGCAGGCGGCTCTTCAAATGATTGATGCCGACCTCGCGGAAGATCGGGTTCAGCGGATCGACCGTGATGCCGCGCTCGCCGCGCTTGAGTTCGTCGGGCAGCGGAATGACAGGGATGGTCGCGTCGTAGCGGGCGCCGAGGAAGAAGGCGACGGAGAAACGCTCCACGCCGGCCGGCGGCGTCACCACGTCATGCACGTCCGCGCGCACGAAACCGTTGGTCGCCAGTTCCAGAAGCTCACCGCTGTTGATGATGAAGGTGCCCGGCACCGGCGGCGCCTCGATCCACACGCCCTCTTCGGTACGGATGCGCAGACCCGGCGTCGTGTCCTGGAGCAGCACGGTGACGAAACCGCCATCCTTGTGAGCGCCCACGCCCTGGTCGCTGCCGGCAGCCTCGCGACCGGGATAGCGGATGATTTTCAGGAGCTGCGACGGCGACGGCTCGTAGATGTCGGAAAAGGCGTTCTCCGGCTGGCCGAGCGAAAGCGCGATGGCCTTCAGCACGTCGATGCCGATGCGGGTGACTTCCGCCTGATAGCGCAGCAGCAGCGGCTTCAGCTCCGGCAGCGCTTCCGGCCATTGATTGGGGCCAAAAAGGCGGTTCCACGGCGTGTCGAGACTTGCCGCAACCGGCTTACCTTCCGTGTTGATGTCGAGCTGCTCGCGCCAATCCTGCTCACCACGGGTACGCTCGTAGCCAGCGCGGTTATAGCCCCGGAAATGCGAGGATTTCACCATCTCGATTGCCAGCTTGTCGGCCTCCGGCAGGGCAAAAAAGCGCTTGGAGGCGGCGATGACATCATCGATCAGGCTCTGCGGCACACCATGACCGGTGAGATAGAAGAAGCCGTGATCGTGCAGGATGCGAGTGAGCTCCCGAATGAAGCCGGCCCGTTCGGCCGCATCGCCATAAAATCGGGAAAAGTCGATCGTCGGCAGGTGAACCGGCTTCGTATGGATGGTCATGGATCTGGCTCCTCCAGAAAATGTTTGTTCCGCACCGGCCAACGGACCACGCGCATTCGGATTGCTGTTCCGACATCGAGCAAACCGGGACCGACAGGCGCCTTGCCACAAAGTCGTGAACTGAAATCAAGTGGCTCTCAACGTATTGTCTATAAATTCTATAGGCAAAGAAATTTATTCCATCCATCAAGCCGTTACGGAAAAAGACCTGATGTCAGCGAGACCCCATACCGGCACGAAACCCCGCGGCCGGATGGCGCAACGGCAGACGATCGCCTTCACCAAACAGCCGATTGCGCAGGCTTCCCTCGCCATAGGCGGTCTTGTAACGGCCCCGCTCCTGCAACACCGGCACCACCAGATCGATGAAATCCTCGTAGCTCTCCGGCGTAACCGTGCGCGCAAGGTTGAACCCGTCCACCTCGCCCTCGTCGATCCACGCCTCCAGCGCATCGGCCACCTGCACGGGATCGCCGACGATCAGCGGATAACGCCCGCCGAGCGCCAGCCCGGAGAGGATGCTACGTTTGGTCCAACCGCGCTCGCGAGCGAGATCGACGGACGTCTGGACGAAATTGCCCTTGCCGTAGGTAATCGGCTCATCGAGGCCATATCGTGAGAAATCGATGCCTGTACCGGCGGAGAAATGCGCAAGCCCCGCCTCTGGGCTCGCGTGACGCGCATAATCCTCGTATTTCTCCCGCGCCGCCTTTTCCGTGCGATCGACGATCACGGTGAGGCCGGCGAAGATGCGCACATCCTGTGCCTGTCGTCCCGCCTCCACCGCCCCCTGCCGGATTGCACGCGACGCCGTGCGGGCAACCGCCGTATCCGGCGACGAGATGAAGACGCATTCGGCATGGCGGGACGCGAACTGCCGGCCGCGGCCGGACGTGCCCGCCTGATAGAGTACGGGTGTGCGCTGGCGCGAGGGTTCGCTCAGATGGTAACCCTCCGCCTTGAAATGCCGCCCCTCATGCCGGATCTTGCGCACCTTGGACGGGTCGGCATAGAGCCGCGCCGTGCGATCGCGCAGCACCGCATCGTCATCCCAGCTGCCTTCCCAGAGCGCGTAAAGCAGGTCGAGACACTCGTCCGCACGATCGTAGCGCGTATCGTGTTCGCCGAGCGCCGCCTGCCCCACGGCACGCGCCGCACTGTCGAGATAGCCGGTCACGATGTTCCAGCCGATGCGGCCCTCCGTGAGGTGATCGAGTGTCGAAAGGCGCCGGGCGAAGATATACGGTTCCTCGGCATGCACGTTCACGGTGACACCGAAGCCGAGATCTTTCGTCACCGCCGCCATTGCAGAAACCAGCATCAGCGGATCGTTGACCGGAAGCTGGATAGACTCGCGCAAGGTCAGGTCGACGGACTGCTGGTAGACATCATAGACGCCGACGATATCGGCGAGGAAAAGCCCGTCGAACAGGCCGCGTTCCAATGTGGCGGCGAGCGCTGTCCAGTGGTCCAGCCTGGTATACTCGCTCGAACGGTCGCGCGGATGGGTCCAGAGGCCATGGTTGATGTGCCCAACGCAGTTCATGTTGAAGGCATTGAGGAGGATTTCTTTCGCCATAGGTCCGGCCAGGTCACGAATACGGATATGCGAAAATCGCCCCGGCGCGAGGAGGTGCGCCGGGACGATCGCGGATCGGGTCGAGCGCGGCGTCAAGCCAGCGCGATGGCCCGTTCCAGGTCGGCGATCAGATCGTCGGGATGTTCGAGGCCGATGGAAAGGCGCACGTAGCCGGGCGTCACGCCCGTCGCGCGCTGGTCTTCCAGCGAAAGCTGCGAATGGGTGGTCGTCGAGGGGTGGATCGCCAGCGAGCGGGCATCGCCGATATTGGCGAGGTGGTAGAAGAGCTGCAGACTGTCGATGAAGCGACGGCCGGCCTCGCGCCCGCCCTTCAACTCGAAGCCGACAAGCGCGCCGAAATAGCCCGACTTGAAATATTTGTCCGCCCGCGCCTTAACCGCCCCCTCCTGGAACTTCGGGAAGATCACCCGCTCGACCTTCGCGTGACCCTTCAAGAATTCGGCAACCTTCACCGCATTCTCATTGTGCTGGCGCAGGCGCAGCGGCAGGGTTTCGAGGCCCTGGATGAACTGGAAGGCATTTTGCGGGCTGATCGCCGCGCCGAGGTCGCGCAGGAGCACGGCGCGGGCGCGCAGGATATAGGGATGGAAGCCGATGGCCTCGGCCTTCTCGATCCAGGTCTTGCCCTGATAGCTCGCGTCGGGCTCCGTCAGGTTCGGCTGGCGGCCCGGGTTTTCCGTCCAGGGAAAGGTGCCGCTGTCGATGATCGCGCCGCCGATCGAGGTGCCATGGCCGCCGATATATTTCGTCGTGGAATAGACGACGACGGCAGCACCATGCTCCAGCGGGCGGATGACCAGCGGGGCCGCGGTGTTGTCGACGATGAGCGGAATGCCGTGCCGGCGGCCGATGGCTGCCACCTCGGCAATCGGGAAGACCTCCAGCTTCGGGTTCGGCAGGGATTCGGCATAGTACGCGCGCGTGCGGTCGTCCGTCGCCTTCTCGAAGGCTTCCGGGTCGCTCGCATCGACGAAGCGGGTTTCGATGCCGAAGCTTTTCAGCGTCGCGGCGAAGAGCGCCCAGGTGCCGCCATAGAGGCCGGCGGCGCTGACGATATTGTCGCCGGCGCGCGCGACGTTGAGAATGGCGAAGGCCGAGGCCGCCTGGCCAGAGGAAAGCGCGAGCGCCGCTGCACCACCTTCAAGCTCGGCCAGGCGCTGCTCGAAGGCATCCTGCGTGGGGTTGGAAACGCGGGTGTAGAGATGGCCGGGCGCCTCCAGCGCGAAGAGCTTGTCGGCACCGTCAGTGCCGGGCAGCTGGAACGAACTCGTCTGGTAAATCGGCACGGCGACGGCACCCGTCGCCGGATCATAGCGGAAACTACCGCCATGCAGCGCGATGGTCTCGGGATGGCGGCTCTTGAAGGTCGCGGTCCCCGCTGGAACCTGCACGATATCCTGCTCGGCAACCTCGGGGGTTTGATGGATCGTCATTGCACTTCTCCTTGGATGATGCGCTTTCAGGTGCGCGCGGGACGGGCTGACAGAAGGACGCCGGCGACGAGGATGGCCGCCGCGGCCCAGAAGGCTTCCGGCGCATACCACCGGATGCCGTAGAGGTGATCGTTGGTGCAGAGCGCCTGGGCGAGCGCGCAGAGATCGGAGGCTCCGGCGATGCAGGTCACGGCCTGCCGGACGGTCAGATAATCCGCCTCGACGACCTTGCTGAAGATCAGCCACCACCAGCCGAGCGACAGCAAAGCAAGGCCACCGCCGGCTACCGCCACGGCGTGATAGGAAAGGCGGGCGCTAGACGTCATGGGATATCCCCAGCTTCTCGAGCAGCTGGCTGCGCAGCGCCACCAGCGTGGCATCGTCGCGCCGCCGCGGATGGGGCCGGTCGACCCGGATTTCCGCGACGATCGAGGCCGGCCGGTCGGACAGCACGATGACGCGGTCGGCGAGCAGCAGCGCCTCCTCCACGTCATGCGTGACGAGCAGCGCAGTGAAGCCGGCGCTCTTCCAGAGGTCGAGCAGTTCATTCTGCATGCGCAGGCGGGTCAGCGAGTCGAGCTTGCCGAAGGGTTCGTCGAGCAACAGCAGCTTCGGATCGTTGACGAGCGCGCGGGCAAGGGCTGCGCGCTGCGCCATGCCGCCAGAGAGCTGGTGCGGGTAAAAATCCGCAAAACCTTCGAGCTTGACCAGCTTCAGCATCTCGTCGATGCGGTAGCCCTTCGTGCCGATGAGGCCGCGCGCTTCGAGGCCGGTCGCGATATTGTCGCGCACCGTGCGCCAGGGAAACAGCGTCGCATCCTGGAAAACGAGGATGCGGTCGGGGTTCGGCGCGGTGATGGGACGGCCATCCTCCAGCACCTTGCCGGCCGTCGCCGTTTCCAAACCGGCGGCCAGGCGCAGCAGCGTGGACTTGCCGCAGCCTGATGGACCGAGCAGAGCGACGAATTCGCCTGGTGCGATCGTCAGGCTGACATTGTCGAGAACCTGCAAATCCTTGCCGTCGACCTCGTAGCGATGGGAAACGCCTTCCACATCGAGCGCGATGCTGTCGACGGGATTGGCTTCTGCGAGAGCGAGCGCCATCAAAGAATCCCCTTCTGCCAGCCGAGCAGGCGGTCACGCGCCACGAAGAGCAAGCGCACGAGCCCGGCGCAGATCAGCGCCATGATGATCAGGGCGGCATAGACATTGGCATAGGCCGAATAGGCCGTATTGAACTGGAGATACCAGCCGAGGCCGAACTTGGCGCCGAGCATTTCGGCAACGACCAGCACGGCGAAGGAATAGTAGAGCCCCATGAAGATGCCGACGAAGACATTCGGCAACGAAGCCGGGATCGCCACCTTGAAGATCAGGAAACGATTGTCGGCGCCGAGCGTGCGGGCGACGTCGTAGAAGGAACGGTTGACCTGGCTGACGCCGGCCGCCGTGAGGATCGCCACCGGAATGCCGGATGCGAGCGCCACAAGGAAGATCGAGGCATGGAAAGTCGAGGGGAAGATGAAGAAGGTGCAAGGAATCCAGGCGCTTGCCGGCACCGGGCCGATCAGCTTCAGAAGCGGCATGCCCCAATAGGCAAAACGTTTTGACCAGCCGAGCGCCACGCCGCCGGCAAAGCCGACGAGGATGCCCGAGAAGAAGCCGAGCCCCCAGAGACGCCCGGTATAGGCGATGCAGATCAGCAATCGGTCCCAGTCCGTCACATAGACATGCAGCAGGCCCTGCGGTGGCGAGAAGAACGGTTTTGGCAGCCAGCCAAGCTTGGCCGTCAGCACTTCCCAGACGGCAAGCCACAGGCCGAGCACGATGAACCACGGCCCATAATGCACGAGCGTGCGGCCGGCGCTGCCGAGCCTGTGCACCGTCACCGACAGCGCGAGGAAAATCCCCGCGCCGACGAGCGCTGCGGTGGCAAAAAGCTCCGTCGCGCCCCAGGTGATGACATCGGGCAGACCATAGGTCAGAGCCGCGGTGAGAGTCCACGTGCCGGCCGCGAAAAGCCCGTTGCGCCAAATGCCCGTGAAAGGCAGGGTGAAGGATCGCCGCCCCGCCCCCTCGAATGTATCCTCGACCGCCGCGCTCATGGCATCACGCGAAGATGTCGATGGTGATGCGGTTGGCAATCTCGGCCGGATCGGTGCCTGCATCGATGACGCCGGTGAGCTTCAGGTCCTCGTAGCCGATCTGCACTTCCTTCAGCAGGTCCTTGCCGAACCAATGGTCGTGATAGGTGAAGGAAGCGAGCACTTCCGTGAGGTCTTCAAGCGATAGGCCGGGTTTCAGCGTGTCGAAATACCACTTGGCGACTTCGTCCGGGTGCTTTGCCGTGTATTGGTGGATTTCCAGATTGGCGGCGGCGACGCGCTTGATGGCATCCTTGTTGGCTTCATAATAATCGCCGTTGACGCCGAGCACGCAGCAGACGCGGTCCTTGAAGGTGCCGGTCTGCGTATCCGCCACGCGGCGGAAACCATGCTTCTTCTCGTAGGAATAGGCCCAGGGGTCCATATGCGCGACGGCATCCGCCTCACCCTTCAGAACACCCTCGGCGACGAGATCGAAGGGGAAGACCTTCCAGGTGACGTCGGTTTCCGGGTTGAGGCCGGCCTTGGCGAGCGCGACCGAGAAGGCGACGCGCGAGGGCGACATGACGTCGAAGGTGCCGATCGTCTTGCCCTTGAGGTCGGTCAGCGTCTTGATGTCGGAATCCGGCTGGACGAGAATGCTCTGGCAGCCGCCATGCGAGCCGGCAAACAGGCGCACATCGAACCCCTGCTCGATCGGCTTCAGCCAATCGTAGAGCAGGCCCGGACCGGCCTCGGCCTTGCGGGTGGCGAGCGCCTGGATGAGCGTCTGGCCGCTGGCACCCTGATAGAACAGTTCCACGTCGAGGCCGCGCTTGGCATAGATGCCCTTGGACAGGCCGAAACCGACGGGCGAATGGCAGGCGGCGACCTCGGTCCATTCCAGCTTGATCGGAATGAGATTGCCGGCGATGGCGTAGCGCGTCGAGCGCGCGCCGATCACACCGGCGCCGGCGGCCACGGCCGTCACACCCGCCGCCTTGATGACGCTGCGGCGTGAAAGGCCCTTGGAGAGAATGGATTCGGGTTGCTGGCTCATCTGTTGTCCCCTGACAGGTTGATGCGGACAGCCTAGCGATATTGATAATAGTTTATAGATTTTATGGATTATTATGCGCGGACAAAAGGGAATATTCTTTCGCCCGAAGCCGACGGCTTGGATTGGCATCCTCACACAACCACGTGACCTCTGCTCGGCCTACCAAGCGGCGGAAGTGCGCCAACGTTGACCGGCCAAAAGCGCTGAACCAATGCCGTAAAAGGAGACCCCATGATCACAGGCTCCCAGTGCCAGGCAGCACGAGCCCTTGTCGAATACAGCCGGGAGCCGCCTTGCGACGGCATCGGGCGCTGCCATCGAAACGATCGAGAGCTTCGAACGAAAGCGCGGCAAACCCGATGAGCCCAGCATCAACGCATTGCAGTCTTCGCTTGAGCTCGCGGGGACGCTGTCCCTACCGGATGGCGATCATGGCGGCGCCGGGGTGCGTCTGAAATTCAACAGTTCCGAAACCCGGTGCATCGCGACCCTGGAAGGCGAAGGCGGCCTTGTCGCCCATGATGACGTCCCGTGACCGTGTCCAACCGGGATCGCGGATTCAGCGAAGGCTTGAGCACTCCGCTCGGAAATAACTTATCTCCTGAGAGCCATGCCCCCACCATATCTTTTTGATGCGGGGCGTTGATTTCCGCCACAAGCCCCAAGGCCAAAGACGCTCCGGCGCAACCTCTCCAGCCCGCGTGCCGGCAGCGCTCCTCCCCTGCAATCCGCAGATCGATCCAGGACTGTCTCAACGAGAAGCAATTTGCTTCAGAAATGCGCAACTTTGGATGCTCATTTCTTAATTACATTAATTTTATAGATAATATAGGCAATCTTCTCTCGCTCGGCGAAGCCTCCCGGCGGCGGAAGCTCGGTTCTTTTTGAAAATGGGGACATTTCAATATGATAGTACACAAGACATTCCGGCGGGTGGTCCAGTCGGCCGCGGCCGCCGCCTTCCTCGCCACGACCATGCTGTCCGGTCTCGCCCATGCCGGCCCGACGCTCGATAAGATCAACCAGCGCGGCGCGATCAAGGTCGGCGTCGGCACCACGCCGGGTTTCTTCGCGCCTGATGGTGACGGCAAGTGGAAGGGCTTCTTCGTCGATTACGGCCGCGCGCTGTCCATCGCCGTCTTCGGCTCGCCCGACAATGTGGAGTTCACCGCCTCCTCACCGCAGCAGCGCCTGCCGGCCCTCCAGAGCGGCGAATTCGACATCCTGCTCTCCGGCGTGACCGTCACCGCCACCCGCGCCTTCAAGCTCGGTTTCCACTTCGGCCCGACAGTCTTCTATGACGGCCAGGGCATCCTGGTGCGCAAGGATCTCGGCGTGACCAAGGCCGCCGATCTCGACGGTGCGACCATAGGCGCGCAGAGCGGCACGACCGGCGAATTGAACGTCGCCGACTTCTTCCGCAAGACCGGCAAGACCTTCACGCCCGTCACCATCGAGGACACCGGACAGTTCATCGACGCGCTGGAATCCGGCCGCGTTGATGCAATCACGCAGGACTCGTCCGATCTGGTCGGCAAGCGCACCCAGCTGAAGAAGCCGGACGATTACGTCCTGCTGCCCGAGCGCCTCTCCAAGGAACCGCTCGCACCGGCGATTGCCGGCGGCGACGACCGCTGGCTGGAGCTCGTCAACTGGACGGTGAACGCCACCATCCAGGCCGAGGAATGGGGCATCACCTCGGCCAATGTCGATCAGTTCCTGGAATCGGAAGATCCGGCCATCCAGCGCTTCCTCGGCGTCGATCCGTCCTTCGCCAAGGATATCGGGCTGGATCCGAAATGGGCCTACAACATCATCAAGACCGTCGGCAATTACGGCGAAATCTATGACCGCAACCTCAAGCCGCTCGGCTGGGAGCGCGGCTATAACAGCCTGTGGACCGATGGCGGCCTGCTCTATTCGCCGCCGTTCCGTTGATGTCTGACAGACGCGTGTTCCGCACCGCCATCGTGCCGGGTCCCCCACGACCCGGCACGTTCGGCAAGATCCGCGCCTGGTGGGGCGGCTGGCCGATCGGCCAGCTTGCCTTCCTGGCCGCACTTGCGCTTCTCGGCTGGCTGTTGGTTTCGAACGTGCTCGGAACGATGGCGCGCATCGGCATCCTGCCGGGCTTCGGCTTCCTCTCCAGCTCCGCCAATTTCGAGATCGGCGAAAGCGCCATCGCCTTTCGCGCGGGCGATACCTATCTGAGAGCCATCGCTGCCGGCCTCATCAACACGCTCAAGGTCTCGCTGCTCGGCTGTGTGCTCGCCACCATCCTCGGCGTCGTCATCGGCGTTGCCGGCCTGTCGCGCAATCTGCTGCTGTCAGGCCTTGTGCGCTGGTTCATCGAGATCACGCGCAACACACCACTGTTGTTGCAGCTCTTCTTCTGGATGGCGCTCGCCAAGGCCCTGCCCGCGCCACGCCAGGCGCCTGCCTTGTTCGACGCGATCTTCCTTACCAATCGCGGCGTCTATATCCCCTCCCTGTCGCTGGAAGGCGCGCCGTTCGGCGTCCTCGCGGCCTTTGCCCTTGCCGGCGCATTTGGCGCTGCGCTGCTCCTAGTCCTGCGTCTTTCCAGCCGGCTGACGCGCCGCACCGGAACCGCAGCGATCGTCCTGTCCGTCGGCGCAATCCTCCTGCTGCTCGCGCTTTCCGGCGCCCGGCCCGTTGCACAGGCGCCCGCCCTTGCCGGCTTCAACATCCGCGGCGGGCTCAATCTCTCGCCGGAATTCGCCGCCCTCCTGACCGGCCTCGTCGTGAAATTCTCAGCCCTCATCGCCGAGATCGTGCGCGCCGGCATCCAGTCGGTCGGCGCTGGCCAGTGGGAGGCCGCCCGTGCGCTTGGCCTGCATGATGGCCAGATCATCCGCCTCGTCGTGCTGCCGCAGGCGCTGCGCGTCATCACACCGCTGACGACGTCGAGCTATCTCGATCTCACCAAGGATTCGAGCCTCGCCGTCGCCATCGGCTTTCCCGATCTCGTCAGCATCATCAACACCACCGCCAACACGACCGGCCAGTCGATGGAAGCGCTGATCATCCTGATCGGCGCCTTCCTGACCATCAACCTCGCGCTTTCCGCCCTCATGAATATTTACAACAACCGCGTTGCGCTGCGGGGCTCGACCCGATGACAACAGCCTCCCCTCGCCTCCTCCAGACCCTGCGCACCGGCCTTTTCGGCACGCGCGCCAACACGCTGATCACGCTCGCAACGCTGCTTTTGCTGTCGCAGATCCTGCCGCCGCTGTTTCGCTGGGCGGTGCTTGACGCGACCTTCGTCGGCGACGCGGCGGCCTGCACCCGCGAAGGCGCCTGCTGGGCCTTCGTGACGGCGAAGCTGCGCTTCATCCTCTTCGCCTTCTATCCGACCGAACTCCTCTGGCGCCCGGCGCTGGTCATCCTGCTTCTCGCTGCCATCCTCACGGCAAGCGCCTTGCCCCGTTTCTGGGGACGCCCTCTGCTCGTCGCATGGCCGCTGACCATCGTGACTTGCTGGCTTCTGATGCAGGGCACGTTCACATCGACGCCCATCGCCTCGAACCAATGGGGCGGCCTGCCGGTGACGCTCTTCGTCTGGGCCGTGTGCTTTGCCGCTGCGACACCGATCGCCGTGCTGCTGGCGCTGGCCCGCCGCTCGACGCTCGGCGGCCTCAGGGCCTTTTCCGTGCTCTATATCGAGCTGATGCGCGGCACGCCGATGGTCGGCATTCTCTATGTCGCCATGCTGATCCTGCCGATGGCCCTGCCGGACGCGCTTTCCCTCGACAAGATGTTGCGTGCCATCGTGATGATCACGCTGTTCTGGGCAGCCTACATCGCTGAAGTCATCCGCGCCGGCCTGCAGGCCATTCCCACAGGCCAGCGCGAGGCGGCCACCGCGCTCGGCCTCGGTTACTGGCGCATGCAACGGCTGGTCATCCTGCCGCAGGCCTTCCGCATCGTCATTCCCGGCATGGTCAATCTCGCCATCGGCTTCCTGCTCGCCACGTCGCTGCTTGCCGTGATCGGCATCTTTGACCTGCTCAACGCCGCCCGCGCCTCGACCGCCGATCCGCAATGGCTCGGCTTCTTCAACGAGGCCTATCTGGTGGTGGCGATAATCTATTTCGTCATCTGCTTCGGCGCGTCGCGCTATAGCCGGTGGCTGGAGAAGCGGCTCGCGTCCGGCGGGAAACGTCCGTGACCGAGCGACCCGGCAAAACGCCGCCGGCGACGAAAAATTCCAACAAGCGCCCCAGGACGAAATATAATTCCTTACTGAAACTATAGAATTTATTATTCTACCCGTGACTGGACAGGCGACGCCCTGCCCTCCGATCGACAGACCGCACAGGCAGGATGGCCTCCATGACACAGACCGACAAGCCCCTCGATTTCCTCTGGTTCATTCCAAGCTCCGGCGACGGCTCCTATCTCGGCTCCGACGATCTCGCCCGTCCGGCCGATCCGGGCTATTTCCGCGAAATCGCCGTCGCGGTCGATCGCCTCGGCTATTCCGGCGTCCTGATCCCGGTCGGTGCGGCCTGCGAGGAATCCTTCGTGCTGGCCGCCGATCTCGCCGCCCGCACCGAGCGCCTGAAATTCCTCGTCGCCATCCGCCCCGGCACTGCCACGCCCGCCTATTACGCCCGCCTCGCCGCGACGCTCGACCGTGTCTCGAACGGCCGCCTGCTGCTCAACATCGTCGTGGGTGGCAGCGCACAGGAACTGGCCGGCGACGGCATCTTCCTGCCGCATGACGAGCGCTACGACCACGCCTCGGAATTCTTCCAGGTCTTCAACGAGCTGATCGAGACCGGCCACTCCACGCTCGACGGCAAATATATCAAGGCGATCGATGCCAAGCTCGGCTTGCCGCCGGTGCAGCAGCCGCGCCCACCGATCTATTTCGGCGGCTCCTCGGATGCGGCCATCGATTTTGCCGGCGGCCTCGTCGACAAATATCTGACCTGGGGCGAACCGCCGGCACAGGTGGCCGAAAAGATCGCCCATGCCCGCAAGGCCGCGGCCGCCAAGGGCCGCGAAGCCTCCTTCGGCATCCGTCTGCATTTCATCGTGCGCGAGACGGACGACGAGGCGTGGGAGGCCGCCGACCGGCTGATCTCGAAACTGTCCGACGACGCCATCGCCTCGGCGCAGGAGGTGCTGACGAAGAATTCCGATTCCGTCGGCCAGGCGCGCATGGTGGCTTTGCACAATGGCCGGCGTGACAAGCTGGAAGTCTCGCCGAACCTCTGGGCCGGCATCGGCCTGGTGCGCTCGGGCGCCGGCACGGCCCTCGTCGGCTCGCCGAAGACCGTCGCCGCCCGCCTGCGCGAATACCAGGCGCTCGGCATCGATACGGTCATCGCCTCGGGTTATCCGCATCTTGAGGAGGCCTACCGCGTTTCCGAACTGCTCTTCCCCGAGCTTGGCCTGCCCGGTCCGCACGATCAGTTGCGCTCTTCCTTCGGCGCCCATCATGTCTTCGGCGGCGGCGGTCATGGCGGCAATGTCAAGCTCACCTCGGCGTCGTAACGCCGCGCTCTCCGGGCCGTGAAAACGGCGAAACCGCTCGCGTTCCGAAGGGGCACGGGCGGTTTTTTCATGGGAGGATTTTATCCCGCCCCCTCCCGCCACGCCGATGTTGCGCTAAGGTGATGCCATCGGAAGGGAGATTCAGCATGCACATCGGACATTCAGTCGCCGCGCCAATGGTTGAAGGAAGTCCGGCGTGACCGTCACCGATTTCGCAACCCGCACGTACGATCATAATTTCCGGCTCGACCCGATCGTGCGCAGCCTGCTCGATACGGACTTCTACAAGCTGCTGATGCTCCAGATGATCCGGCAGCTGCATCCCGATGTGAATGCGACCTTTTCCCTGATCAACCGCACGAAGAGCGTGCGGCTCGGCGAGATCATCGACGAAGGAGAGCTGCGCGCCCAACTCGACCACGCCCGCAGCCTGCGCTTCACCAAGAAGGAGCTGATCTGGCTCGCCGGCAACAGCTTCTACGGCAAGGCCCGCATGTTCGGTCCGGACTTCATCGCCTGGCTTTCCGCCTTCCAGCTGCCGGACTACGAACTGCGCAAGGCCGACGGACAATATGAGCTGCATTTCGACGGCCCTTGGACGCACACGATGATGTGGGAGATCCCGGCACTGACCATCATCAACGAGCTGAAGTCCCGCGCCGCCATGCGCGACAAGGGGCGCTTCGCACTCGATGTGCTCTATGCCCGCGCCAAGGCGCAGCTCTGGGAGAAGGTGGAGCGTCTCCGGCGCCTGCCCGATCTCGTCATCTCCGATTTCGGCACGCGCCGCCGCCATGGTTTCCTTTGGCAGCGCTGGTGCGTGGAAGCCCTGAAGGAAGGGCTCGGTGAGCGCTTCATCGGCACATCCAACGTACTGCTTGCCATGGACACCGATCTCGAAGCGATCGGCACCAATGCGCATGAATTGCCGATGGTCGCCGCGGCGCTTGCGAGGGATGACGCTGCCCTTGCGCAGGCGCCCTATCGGGTGCTGGATGAATGGCGACAGCACTACAACGGCAACCTTTTGATTGCGCTGCCCGACGCCTTCGGCACCGCCGCCTTCCTTGCCAATGCCCCGGACTGGCTGGCGGACTGGACCGGCTTTCGCCCGGACAGCGCGCCACCCATCGAGGGCGGCGAGCAGATCATCCGCTGGTGGCAGGAGAGAGGCCGCGCCCCCCGCGAAAAACTGCTGATCTTCTCCGACGGCATGGATGTCGATACGATCGAGGAGACCTACAAGCATTTCCACGGCCGCGTGCGCATGAGCTTCGGCTGGGGCACCAATCTCACCAACGATTTCCGGGGTTGCGACCCCGATGGCGGCAATGGCCTCGACCCGATCTCGCTGGTCTGCAAAGTGACGAGCGCCAATGGCCACCCGGCGGTCAAGCTGTCGGACAATCCGCTGAAGGCAACGGGCGATCCCGCCGAAATCGAACGCTATCGCCGTGTGTTCGGAACGGCGGTGCAGGAGGCGCGCCCGGTCGAAGTTTAGGCGGTGGAGGCTGATTGTTTTTCGCCGGTCGCGGCAATGGTCGACAGGGCCGAGCGAATGGCCGAAGGCGAGGATGCCTTCGCCAGCGCGCAGGTGGGTGTCGAAAGCGAGCCGACCCGGATCGATTGCCCCCCGCGGGCATTGGCCAGCGCAAACATGGTCTCGTCCGTCAGATCGTCGCCGATGGCAATCGGCAAACGATCGACAAAAGCGGCCTGCTCCAGATAGACCGCCACCGCATCCCCCTTGTCGGCGCGCGCCGGGCGGATCTCGAAGACCATCTTTCCCGGCTGCAAGACCCAGTCCGGTCCCGCCGCCTCGGCGAAAGCCCGCATGATCCCTTCCAGCGCCGTATCGAAGGCCGGTGCCAGCCGGTAGTGCGCGGCCACGGCCGCGCCCTTGTCTTCGATCAGCACGCCCTCCATCCACGCCGTCTGCTCGACAAGGCGTTGTTTGAGCGTAACGAAGGCCGGCGTGGCGGTGGCAACGACCGTTGCGCCATCGGCACCCCGCAGTTCCGCACCATGCAGCCCGGCAATCGGAAAACGAGACGGCGCAAAGAGCGCATCGGCATAGACCAGGCTCCGCCCGGTCACCAGCGCAAGCGCGCCCCTGAGGCGATTGGCGACGGCCTGCAGATCGCCTGCAAGCGACAGCGGCACCTGAATGGCGTCGGGCGTTGCCGCAAGGTCGATAAGGGTGCCATCGATGTCGAGGAACAGCGCCCAGCGGTCCGGCTCATCGACCAGGCGGCGCACCAGATGGCGGGTAGCGGCGTCCGATGGCCGCAATTTTTCCAACTCGTCCATGGTCTTGCAAGTAGATCGCGACAGCGGGCTGGCAAGGCCCGCAGGAACAAGTTTTCCCCCGCCGCATTGTGCCCTTCGCCACGCAATCGCAGCAAGGGAGCCGCAATGGGCAATCGGAAAGCACAACGGGCCACCGACAATGACGCACCCGTCATACACGGTGCGGAAGACCTGCCCACCGTCACCGTCGCGAGCTACAATCTCGAAACACGCGATAAAAAAGGCTTCATCGGCGATCGCGCAAACAAGTCCGCCTTCCGCGAAGGCCTCGACGCCTGGCGCAAACGCATTCGCAAAGGCGGCGATGATCCGTTGGGCGAGGTTGCGACGGACGAGCTTTCCAAGAAGGAAATCGATGCGCTGCTGAAGGATGAGGAAACGGAGGCGGCCGCCCTCGTGCGTGCTGCGGTGGACGATTTTGCGGCCGAGCTTGCCGATGTCCTGATGCGTTACCTCAAGGAGGACGCATGGAAGGAAACGGAGCGGATTGCCGTCGGCGGTGGCTTCAGGGACAGCAAGACCGGCCTGATGGCGATCGCGCGCGCGCAGTTGCTGCTGAAGGCCGAGGGCGTGAAGGTCAAGCTGTCGCCGATTGCCCACCACCCGGATGAGGCCGGCCTGATCGGCGCGGTCCATCTCATCCCCGCCTGGATGTTGAAGGGGCACGATGCCATCCTTGCCGTGGATATCGGCGGCACGAACATCCGCGCCGGCATCGTCAAGCTGAACCTCGACGAGGCCAAGGACTTCGGCAAGGCCAAGGTCTGGAAATCGGATCTGTGGCGCCATGCCGATGACGAGCCCAAGCGCACCGCGACCATCGAATATCTCGTGCGGATGATCGAAACGCTGATCGCCAAGGCAAAAAAGGCGAAACTCGCGCTCGCTCCGGTCATCGGCATCGGCTGCCCGGGCATCATTGCTGCCGACGGGTCGATTGCGCGCGGCGGCCAGAACCTTCCGGGCGGCAATTGGGAAAGCACCCATTTCAACCTGCCGGAGGCGCTGCGCAAGGAAATCCCTGAGATCGACGAGCAGCCCACCTTCGTCATCATGCACAATGACGCCGTGGTGCAGGGTCTCTCCGAAGTGCCGCGCATGGCCGATGCCAGAGCATGGGCCGCCGTGACGATCGGCACGGGCCTCGGCAATGTCAGCTTCGTCAACAAGAAGGACTGACATGCCGGGCCGAAAAGAAGAAGCCGCCCGAAGGCGGCTTCTTATCGTCAGTTCAGGGTGGACCATTCCTGGCGCACCGCGTCCGCATCCTTGTTGAGATGCACATGGGCATCGACATGATCGACCCAGTCGAGCGGGATCAGATGGTGCTTGCCATCGTCGGAATCGCTTCGGGTCAGCTTGATGCGGCTTTCGCCTTCCATGTGATCGACGGTGCCGACATGACGGCCATCGGCGGCGCGCACTTCCATATGTTCGCGGATTTCATTTGCAGCGACCATTGTCGTTCTCCTTTGGTGAACTTGCCGCAGAAGAACGTCGAAACCCACCCACTGTTCCGGTCTTTAAAGGACCATCTCGCTTCCCGCACCGCGCCGGAATATCACTGGCGTCCGGAAATGATATGCATATTGATCAGGAACCCTTTCCGCCGGAGAATGGACAGACGTGAACAGCGAAGCAAAAGAGCCGAAATCGGCCACCGGCAGGTCTACACGCCTGACAATCCTGTGCCGCGGCGCGACGGCGGCCAATCAGCAGTCGCGGTTTTCGTCCGATGGCCCTCTGCTGGCCAGGCAAGCCGCGCGGCTGGATGCGCTTGCGCATGACCTCGGCCGCTTCGACAGGGTCCTGCACGCCCCCGAACCCGCCGCCGCCGAAACCGCCGCCGCCTTCTCTTCCGGCGCCTTGCCCGTACCGGCACTTCGCGAGGTTGATTATGGGGCCTGGAACAACCGAACGCTCGAAGATATTGCAGGACAATCGCCAGGCGACCTGGAGCGCTGGAGGGCGGACCCCACCTCGGCACCCCACGGCGGCGAACCCTTCGAGGCGGCGCAAGCCCGCGCGACAGCGTGGCTGGAAAGCCTGCATTCGACGGGCGGCAACACGCTGGCCATCACGCACGCCATCATCGTGAAGCTGCTGTTCCTGCATGTGGTGGCTGCCCCGCTTACGTCGATCTGGCGCATCGACACCGAACCGCTCTCAGCGTTGACGCTGACCAGCAACAGCCGCCGCTGGGCCCTTCGAGGCTTCGGACCGACCGCAGGCGACCGGTCGCTGGAGAGCGGGTGACTGGGCAAACGTACTGCATACGCTCCTGACTAGGCAAAGGACGCCTCGCGCATCAGGCGGGAACTTCAATCCTTCTGCGGCCGTAGGCGACCAGGCCGAACCCCGACGCGTACATCAGCAGGCCGAAGAGCGCCGGCGGAACGGCGACTTCCGGGGAGCGCATCATGGTGATGGCGAGGACCATGCCGATTGCAGCGTTGCGAATGCTGATGGACAGCGTCACCGTCACTGTCTCGGCCGGGGAAATTCCCAACAGGCGTGAGCCGAAGATACCGACGGCTATGCCGCTCGCCACCAATGCAAGCACCGCCGGGCCGGCGCTCACCAGAATACTCACCCACCGGTCATATACCGAAACGCCGATCCCGATGATCAACGCTATCAGCACAACGACGCCGAAAGCACCGACCAATTTTTCAGCGCGGGCAGCAAAGCCAGGGAACTTGTGCCGGAGACACATGCCGAAGACGACGGGAAGAAGGATGATCGCGATCATCATGCCGATCGTGCGGAGAACCGGAAGATGAACCTTGGTGTCCGCATCGCCAAAATAGTCGATAGCGAAGTTGGCGAAGAGCGGCAGGGTCGCAATCGCGACCAGACTGCCGACGGCGCTCAGCGCGATCGACAAGGCAAGGTCTCCGCGCGCCAGATAGGAAAAAAGGCTTGACGTCGTGCCGATCGGGCAAGCCGCAACCACGACCAGACCGATGGCGATATCCCGCGGCAAGCCCATCATGAAAGCAAGCGTCAGGCCTATCACCGGCAGGATAAGAAGCGCGGCGATGAGGCCCCAGACCAGGGTTTTCGGGCGCATTGCCACACGTTCGAAATCAACCGGCGCAAGCGTCATGCCGATGCCCGTCATGATGACGAACACGACGGCCGGCAATCCCAAATCGATAAGAGCCGACTGCTCCATCTTGCTTCCCTCCCCAAAGAACATCGATCGTTCTGTTGCGGAGCCTAGCATCAATTCCTTTCGATAATCCGATCATGGCATGCCGACCGGTATCGAAAGCACATTAGCCTCTGACGGGATCGGCAGCCGGGCTTTAACCGGCTGCCGAAATTGTATTTATCCAGGCCGATTTCGACCAGTGTGACTTACAAAACGAAGTACCCTTTGGAAAAGGACAAAGCGTCGTCGAGATGGATGGCGAAGTCGGCTGCCTTGTCGCCGTTCGTGTCGCCGTAGATATAGGTATCCGAGGCTGCCTTGACATAGCGAAGCTCGCCAGCTCTTCCGGTGAAGTCTGCAGCGGCAAGGTAGATGAAGCTCTGGTCACCCGAAACCAGCGTGTTGGCATCGATCGCCGACAGGTCGATCCGGTCGCCGGTAGCACCGGAGAAATCCAGAATGGTATCGCGACCGGCCGCAGCAACGGTGGAGTCGGCAACCGTTTTGAAGACGAAGATGTCGCCGCCCGCGCCGCCGGTCAGAGTGTCGGCACCCCGGCCACCTTGAAGCGTGTCATTGCCATTGCCTCCGCTCAGCACATCGTTTCCGCCGCCGCTGCTCAAAAGATCGTTTCCGGCACCGCCGGCAAGACGATTGACGCCGTCATTGCCGTAGAGCTTGTCGGCATGGTCCGAGCCGAGCAATCTCTCGACGGAAACATAGACGTCCCCCTTGGCTTCGCCGGTGTTGATAGCGGCATTCGCAAGGCTCGCCGTCACCCCGGCCTTCGCCAGCGAATAGGACGCCGTATCTGTTCCGGCACCGCCGTCCAGCCGGTCACTGCCCGCACCACCGTTCAGAATGTCGCTACCGCCGCGTCCGGACAACACATTGGCGGCGCTGTTGCCGATAAGGATATCGGACGCATTGCCGCCCGCGGCGTTTTCGATCACGACGCCGTTCGCAATGGTGTATCCGCCGGTCAGCGTTTCGGACGTCGACACCCATCCGCCACCGCCAATCTCCGCCTTGAGCGTTGCAGCCCGCAGATCGATCTTCGCCCGGCTCGCGCCGACATAGTCGATCGTGTCCTTGCCGCCAGTATCCCAAATCGTCGTATAGCCGTGATTGAAATCGACATCGTCGCTGAATTTGTAGGAATTGTTCCCGGTATTGTGGGCGCGCGCGCCGTACATATGCTGCAGCGTTGCGATGTCGATCGCGCCGTAAGAGCCCGGCTGCGCATTGACCGCCGTGCCGATATCCACGGCGGCAGTGAAGGGGTTGTCTTCACCGAGAAAGGGGAACGTATAGCCCATGACGGTGTAGAGTTGCGAATTGAGAAAGCCCGTGCCCTTGTCCGCGGGATCGACGACGCCCGGAAGTTTGGGGCCGAGGGAAATGTCATGCGGATGCTTCAGGCCGAGCGCATGGCCGGTCTCGTGAAACCACGTCAATGAAAAGGTCCCAAGCTTGACGGCATCCGCCGAGCCGGCAACATCCACGTTGATGCCGACGATGGAATCGACGGTGGTCGTGCCCGGTCCCGGCACGCCCGATTCACCGCCCCCGCCCTCGACCAGCTTGAAGTTGATGTTTCCGCCCTTGGCCACCTGTTTGAAGGTCAGCCCCGTGAAGGATTCGATATTCGCGATGATTTCGCCGTAGAACTCCTTCCAGTCGCCTTCGTCGAAATCGGCGATGCCGTTTTTGTTCATATCCCCCGCGCCGAAGCTGTAGGTGACGGTCGGCCCCCGCCACGCCCCGCCATCGATCAATCCGTCCACGACGGGGTTCTTGGAAAGGGCAACGGTTTTATATGCTTCTGCCATGGGGTCTCGCTGTGCTTGCTCGGATCGCGAACGCAGTCATCGAGAGCGGGATTTGAATGTCAAATGAACTAGAGGCAACGGTCCCAAAAGGATGCGCTATCCGTTCGAAAACTTCGCAAAGCGGACAATGATGGCCGCACGTCTCGTCCTGATGGCGCAGAAAGATGTCAATCGGCGACGCTCACCACTCTCGGGAACGACGCCTATCGCGTCTCATCGAGCGCCCGCAGGATGTCGATCAATCGCGGTGCCATCTCGCGAATTTCGGTGAGGTGGATCGCACTCAGCTGCTCGAGAACGCTGTCCGCCTTGCCCGTCAGCACGAGCGTCTGGCGGCGGCGGTCGGCAGGGTCCACATGTCGGGTAACGTAGCCGGACGCAACGAGCCGGCCCACGAGTTCCGTTGCCGAATGGGGCGCGATCAGCAACCGCTCGGCAAGCTTGCCGACCGTCATCGCCTCCTCACCGCGATAGCCACGGATCGCCAGGAGGGCCTGATGCTGCTGGGCGGGAAGCCCCTCCTGCTGCGCCGCCGACGTGCTGAAATCCATGAAGCGGCGCAGTGTATAGCGCAGGTTGGAAAGAGCCTCGTAATCGGCATCGCTCAGCCTGTCCTTGGACATTCTCCCGCTCCCGCTTTTATCGCCGCCCGTCCGGGCCGGCTTCGTCCATGCGGCTTACCCCAGCGGAAGCCGGCGGGCTAGGAGCAATCGACATTCCAGTCCGGCCGGTATGCGCCTGTTGATTTATATCGTATTACGATGTATTTGCAGCCGCCACCCGCACCTTGCCATGATGGAAGACCCAATGCCGCAAACAAAACCCCACCACCGGCCGCATGATTTCACAGGCGGCCTAGCCCGACGCGAGGCCGGGGATTTCACGACCGACCGGCGCGTGCTGGCGCTCATCGGAATGGCGCTCATCGTCGGCACAGGCGGCGCGCTGGCGGCCAAGTTGCTGGTGGATCTGATAGCGCTCGTTACCAATCTGGCCTGGTTTGGGCAGCTAAGCCTTGCAGCCGCCTCCCCTGCCGATGCACCGCGCTCGCTCTGGATGGTGGCGACACCGGCCCTCGGCGGCCTCGTTATCGGCCTGATGGCCCGGTTCGGCTCGGAAAAGATCCGCGGTCACGGCATTCCCGAGGCCATCGAGGCTATCCTCATCGGTGGAAGCCGGATGTCGCCGAAGGTCGCAATCCTGAAGCCTCTGTCCTCGGCGATCTCCATCGGCACCGGCGGCCCCTTCGGCGCGGAAGGGCCGATCATCATGACCGGCGGAGCCATCGGATCCCTCTTCGCCCAGTGTTTCCATCTGAGTTCGGCCGAACGCAAGACATTGCTTGTGGCGGGCGCGGCAGCCGGCATGACCGCCATTTTCGGCTCGCCGATCGCCGCGGTGACGCTTGCCGTCGAATTGCTGCTCTTCGAATGGAAGCCAAGAAGCTTCATTCCCGTCGCGCTTTCGGCCTGCGTCTCGGCCTGCTGGCGCCCCTTTCTGTTCGAGGCCGGCGCTCTCTTTCCCCGACAGTTCCACATGGACCTGCCCTGGTGGGGCATCGGCCTCTGCGCGGTTATGGGCATTGTCGCCGGTCTGCAATCCGGCCTGCTCACCACATTGCTCTACCGTATCGAGGATGCATTCGAGGCGCTGCCGATCCACTGGATGTGGTGCCCGGCTATCGGCGGCCTTGCCGTCGGCCTCGGCGGACTGATCGAACCCCGCGCACTCGGTGTCGGTTACGATATCATCGACGGCCTGTTGAACAGCCGCATGCTGCCGCAAGCCGTCTTGACGATCCTGCTGGTGAAGGCTGCCATCTGGCTCATTTCGCTGTCATCAGGCACATCGGGCGGCGTGCTGGCACCCCTCCTCATTCTCGGCGGAGCACTCGGCTGGCTGATCGGCTTGCTGTTTCCCGGTGATCCCGGCTTCTGGGCCTTGCTCGGCATGGCCGCGATGATGGGCGGCACGATGCGCGCGCCGCTGACCGGTACTTTTTTTGCCGTCGAACTGACCGGTGATGTCTCGAGCCTGCTGCCCCTTCTGGCCGCGACCATCTCTGCCTATGCCGTGACGGTGCTTCTGCTGCGCCGGTCGATCCTGACGGAGAAGATCGCCCGCCGGGGCCAGCACATCACCCGCGAATACGGCATCGATCCGTTCGAATATACGCGTGCCCGCGATATCATGATCGAAGCGGTCGACACGCTTGCCGCCGATATGCGCGTCGGCGACGCTACTGCCTTCTTCGCCACCACCGAACGGCTGCACCGGGTCTATCCCGTCATCGACGCCGACGGCCGGCTGAAGGGCATTGTCTCGCGCGGCGATGCCCTGCGGTGGCAGCAGGATCCCGCGTTTGCCGACCAGACCCTTGACGAGCGTGTCTCCGACACATCCGTTCCCACAGCGCATCCCGAAGACACGATCGGCTATGTCGCCGACCTGATGCTCGCAACCGATGTCGGCCGCATCCCGGTCGTCGATCCGCAAACCAATCGTCTCCTCGGCCTCGTCGCGCGCAAGGACTTGCTGCGTCTACGCCATGCAGCCAATGCCAACGAGAATGAACGAAAACCCTATCTCGGGCCGGGAAAGACCATACAGTAGTGCCCAGGAGCGGCTTTGCTAGGTCTCCGATGCCGGGTCGATGTTGAAACCAGCATCGATCCGGGCCATCGACAGCCGGATCTGATCGAACAGAAGCGCGAAATCGTAGCGCCATTCCAGAAGCAGCAACTGCCAGGTGCTGCCATCAAGGGTCGCGAGACGGTCGTCGAGTGCCTGTTTCAGCGTGGCCGGCAGTGCAGATTGCACGGCCACGGCATCGCTTCTGTCCGTCGCGTGAAGCGCGGCCCGCGCAAGCTGCCGGTCCAGTTCGAGAAGTTCGTTCTTGAGTGTTGCCAGCTCATCGGACATCGCCATGCTCCATCTTTCTTTTTCAGCGAAAATTATATCGTACAACGATATAATTTCAAGATAGCCAAGATCGTGGTCTCGACAGCGAGGCGATATGTCATATGCGCTCAGGCCCCGGAGCGATTTAGCGCCGGGGCCTGAGTGAGAGTGAAGTGCTCGGGAGGCTTCACTCTGATGGTTTTGGGACCTTGCCTAGATCAAGCCGGCAAAGGCTTGTGCAGCTTTGCGGCACGCAAGGCATAATAGATGGTGCCGGCAATCGCGACGCCGAAGAACCAGCCGTAGACGCCCCACCAGGACGGCATGATGTCGGTAAAGGCCGGCAAGATTGACGAGAAAACGATACCGATACCGGCAGCGATGAGCGCGTTGATATGCCAGCCGTTTTCGAAGCGGAACTCGCCATCCTCGCGATAGAGCGCCTCGACGTTCACCCGGCCTTTGCGGATCAGGTAATAGTCGACCATCATGACGCCGAAGATCGGACCCATCGTATTGCCGATCATGTTGACGAAATGCGCTGCGCCACCTTCCCAGGGGGCGAAGGGGTAAAGCACGAGCGCAATCAACGCTGCGATATAGCCGCCCTTTTTGAAGTCGATGTGTTTGGGAAAGACATTGGCGAAGTCGAAGGCCGGCGACACGAAGTTGGCGACGACGTTGATTCCGAGGGTTGCCACCGCAAATGTGAGCGCGGCGAGCAATGCCAGGAAGATGCTGTCGAACTTGGCCGAGATCTGGTCCGGATGCAGCAGCACTTCGCCATAGACATTATAGGCGGCGATGGTGGTGACGCCCGCGACAAGCGAGAACAGGATGAGGTTGACCGGAAGGCCCCAGAGGTTGCCGACGGTCAGCGACCGTTCGCTCGGGCAATAGCGCGAGAAATCGCAGAAATTGAGGTAGAGCGCCGAGAAGTAGGTGACCCAGATTGCGGCAACGGCGGCAAGCGCAGAGAAGGATCCCGGCACGCCCGGTACGCCTGCGTCCTTGGTTTTGTCCAGCAGCACATCCATGGGGATCGTGTGGCTGAGCGAGAAGCCGCCCGCCTTGACGACGAGATAAACGGCAAGCAGCAACATCATGACCCAGACGGCGGGGCCGGCCCAGTCCTGGAACTTGCGCACGGTCTCCATGCCGTTCTGGATGATCAGCAATTGCAGCCCCCAGACGACGACGTAGCAGATCAGCTCCAGCGTCGAATGACCGAGCATGTGGCTCGACTGGTGGAACTGCAGCAGGCTTTCGTTGCGGATCAGCAGTGCGACAATGGCACCCGATGCGGCGGCGGTCTGTGCGCCGTACCAGAAGCAAGCGACGATGGCCCGCACGATGGCCGGGAAATTCGCGCCCCAGATGCCGAAGGAAGCGCGGGCGAGAACCGGAAACGGCACGCCGGTGCGCACGCCGGCCAGCCCGACCATATGCATCATGACGAAGATGATGAGCGAGCCGATGCCGATGGCCACGAGGAAGTTTACGAAGCTTCCGCAGAAGAGAAACAGGCTGGCTGCGAGGTAATAGCCCCACAGGCTGTGTACGTCTGATGTCCAGACGTTGAAGATAGAGAAGGCTCCCCAGTTGCGCTCCTTCGCGGGCGCGAGATCCTCGTTATACAATTGCGGTGATGCACCGGGTGGTATCGTCATCCTTTTCCCTCCTGACGTTTGAACCCTGTGCGGTGCTATGTGATCCCGCACTTTCCGGGTGTCAATCAACCGAAAAGCGCCTGTCGGGAAGACTGCCGGCGCGGTATAAGGAAAGGCGCCCCCAGAATTGTTAACAAAAACAGCTTGTTGCGATAAACAATTTCCGCCTCAATCGTACATCCTTCATTCGAAGCGAATAAGACTTTCAATTTTAGGAGCAAAATCTTTCGCGTATAACAGCGGGAATGATCCACAGCATCAATCGATTACCGACAGCGGCACCACGGTACGCTGCCGTGATAGAGACGGTTGAGGGACACCGTCGCTCCCGGTTCGATCAGAGTATGACTGCTGGCATCACGCGGAAGGGCTTCGGCAATCCATACCACGGTGGACAGTGCCGCCTTTCCTCCCGCCTGCAACGGTTCCGCTCGATCAGTGCATGCTGCTTGTGCAGAATTTCTGAGCACTCCGAATGCTGGCCATCAAATTGGATGGAAACAGCATGGCTGGAATGGTACTCGCGCAAGCCGTGACGACAGGGAGCCTTTACAGCCTCCTGGTGCAATCCCGGAGGCTATAGTGTATGGCTCCCAACGCCCACGTTTCACACTTCAGATTTATCGACACCGATGTCGATCAAGTGCGAGAGAAGCTGCCAAGCACGCTCGAGTACGTCGAGGTGTAGCCGTTGTCGAAATCCAAAGCGTTTCCATGGAAAGTCGCCAGTTCGTGATCGGTAACTTCGACATCTTGAAGACAAATTGCGCCTGGAGGGCGCTCATCGCGCCCTACCGCACTTGCCGGCCAGGTCCTTCGAAGACTCGTATCCTTTTCCGTTACGCACCGCCACGCGCTGCGGGCTTTTGAAATAACTGCACGTAAAATCTATTTACCATTCCCATAGTTGCGTATAGACGAGGTTTTCATTAATTATATCACCAATATCTTCGCTCAATTCCGCGATACCAGCCTCCATAGACATCGTTTTTAAATCGAAGAACACACCAATTTTATTTGAGACGTCTTCGAAGAAGTCCACCTCGTATCCGATTATTTTTCAATTTTGCAGATCGGTAAACAAAAATAGCGCATAATTCGGAACGATTATGAAAATGAGCGTCCCACGCCTGTATTTCACTGAGACGACCTGCATGCGCAACGCTGGCAAACGCCTGGGCATTGTTCGAAGCGTCGCCCTGTCGCTTGCATACCGGCGTGCCGTCTGGCAGCTTTCCGTCGAAGACCGGCGGGGCGGACCACCGCGCTATTGGAGCCTGGAAAAGCGAGGGATCGCGGCGGATGGATGGCTTGGACGCGGCGAAGCAGGGTGCAGATATCTTCGGCGACGCTCTGACGGATATTGCGCGCCGCTGTTCGGCTGAAGACCTCCCCAAGCTGAACAAGCTGATCGAGATCTATCGGCCCTTTACGCGCGAGATTTCCGACAATCTCTACGGCCGATTGCCGCCGGGCGACCGCCCGGATTTTCTTGCTTTCCTCGCCAGACGCTGGGCGGAACTGGACCTACTGCCGTCCGAACGGCTTCTGGCCTATGACGAGATCGTTGCCCAAGCGCGGGCGCAGCCGACCGCGCCGGTCATCGTCGGCGATGATGTCTATGTGCAGCGGAATTTCACGCCCCAAGGTGCCAATGTCGATCTCGTCTGCTACGAAGAGGCCTTGTGCGTTCACACGATCCGGCTCGATCAATATCGGCACCGTGATTTCTCCGTGGCGCCGAACGACGTTGTGATCGACGGCGGTGCCTATATCGGCGATACGGCCGTATACTTCCATCACCTCACCTCGCGCACTTGCCGGATCCACAGCTTCGAGCTGCTGGCCACCAGTGCCGCGCTCTATAGGGAGAACAGGCGGCTCAACGCGATTGCGCCCGAGGACATGGTGCTGACCCGGCGCGCGCTTTCCGACAGATCCGGGAAGACCCTGCGGATTGCAAAGACACGGGTTCCGGCGGCGGCCCGAACTAACCCCGACGGCGATGGGGAAGCGATCGAGACCATTTCGATCGACGATTATGTCGAACAGAGCGGGCTTGAACGCGTCGATTTCATAAAACTCGACCTGGAGGGCGGCGACGTGCCGGCGCTTGTCGGCGCGCTCGGCACGATCCGCCGTTTCCGGCCGAAGCTTGCACTCTGTCTCTATCATCGCTGGGACGATATCCTGACAATCCCCGCAACGCTCCTCGCCTCCGGCGTCGACTACTGCTTCGTCTTCAAATGGGTGCATCTGCGCGAAGGCTGGGAGGCCGTCCTGATGTGCCTGCCCGTGGCCGGACCTGTTTCCTAGAACATGCCCACGATGGAAAGCCGCAAAACTTGCCTCGGAATGGCTTTACGAGCAGGAAAAGGCCGCCGCTATTACCGAGCTTCTAGGGCTTTTACCCGGTTTGAGATTGTCGGCAGAGGACGCTGATGAAAGGTCATTGTTGGTATTTTTGCCCCGAGCAGCAAATAAACATAAACGAAACGGCCAACAATCCGACCGTATGTCACCGCCCGCAGGCAAACCTCTTTGGACAAATAAAGCGCTTGTTGTCTGCCACGGGTATCCGGAATTCTAGGAATATCTAGGAAGTCGGCGGATTATCTGAGAAAGCGCCGGAACTTCAGTGGCTTGGCGAGGCGAAGGGCGGATTTTGCCCCTGCAGATTTTGACACCGGATTGGTTGGGTTTGGCGGTCGGCGGCGGAAGAGCGGCGGAAATCGCGGTGCGGCTCAAGCAGGCTTTTAGAAAAGGCCAAAACGGCTTTAAGGCAGCTTCAAATCATTGATTTTTATAGACGTGGCCTTCTTCAAGGATTTGAGGCCGGTGGCCCTTCGCGGGCGGAATTTGGGGCGAAAAATCAAATCTAAGAATGAAGTTCCTTCAGTCCTACGGGAGAAGGCTGGAGATCCGGGTGCGGGAGCCGGGAACGGTAGTTTCTAAGAATGAAGCTCGGTGCGGGTTCGGGGGAAAAATGCGGACACACAATGCAAGCTGCAGGGCGATTGACAATGCCGACGCGGCTTGTGCCCGAAAACGGTTTTAAGGGCAATTATCCGTTTGCGCGCAATGGGCTCGCCTTTATAACCGTAGCGGGCTTGAACACCCTGACTTCACATAGGCGCGCCGCCATAGCGGCAGCCGAACACATGCGCAGCCTGGCGGCTGGCGCATTCGCCGTGGCCTTTCGGCCGGGGGCGATGTGCCATGTCCAAGCTCCGGCTAAAAGCGCATCGGCGTGTCTGTGAAGCGCGTGTTCAACCCCCGGCTCCGGCGCTGATCGCCGGTAACGCAGCGGCGCGCATTTACCATCATTGCACTTCTGGCAGGGATTGTTTGTACGACCGACGCTCAACCAGTAGCTTCGCGGCTGTATTGGTACAGGTTTTTGGGGTTGTGTTTTGATTTAGTGCATGAGGGGCGGCTATCCCGGCGCCGAAGAAGTAGGAACTTCTCTGCCGGGCTCAAACAACATCTTCGATAGTAGCACCTGGTGAGCGTTTCCGGGCGCCGTCGATCCTGCCTCTTTTTTACGCTGGCCGTCGCTTACGTCGACCATCATGAGCCCACGACTTTGCTCGACCCCGGCCCGGCATTCGAGATCCGCTCCTTAAAACGGTCGCGCAGGACAGGAATCAGTGCGGTGACAACCGCCTTATCCCTAATGTCCGCCACCATCGCCAGCAGTTCGTTATAGAGTTCGCCCGCGTCGGCGGTCACCGCACGAGGCGGCGGCGTCCGTTTGCACTCAATGTAGACGGCTTGGACCGTATCGTGCAGTTGCTGCAGCAGGACAATATCGACGCCGTCTCGTGGCGCGGGCGCCTTCGACGGATCGCCGACCATGTCACCCTGCCCTGTGATGACCCAGTTCCCATTTATCCCGTGACGTTCTGAAAGCCAGAAGAGTAGCGATATGGGTATTTCCCGCACGCCCTGCTCATATTTTGCGATGGTCGGCTCTGCCAGATCGACGGCATTTGCGAACGCAATTCGGTTGTAGCCCGCATGTTTTCGAGCAGCCGCCAGGCGCTTACCCGCAGCTTTCCAAAGTTCCTTATCGGTCTCCATTAATGCACCCATTTTGGGTGTTGCTTACGCACCCATTTTGGGTTACTCCTTTCTGTGTTCGCAGATTTCAACACCCCAAAAAAGGAGGCCGGCCAGGGCCTCCCTTCTGGATCGAGGATTTTATGCACAGTGACACCGTCACGGGCAAGCTCGGCTGGTCCGAGCGCCGCCGTCTAAAGGAAGTTGCCCGCATCAAGGGCAAGCTCATCGAGAGCCAGTTGACCCTCGCAAGCATTGACGAGGGCTATAATCTACCGGCCGGAACCGCCGGCAATGCGGTCCACGAGCCACACTTGGCCGGCGAGCGCGCAATCGCGGCGGCGCTGGACACCCGGCCCCATTTGCTTTGGCCGTCCCGCTACTTCGCGGACGGCCGTCGTAAGACCCCGCAGCCAGCCGAGAATTACCGTTCCGGCCGCCGCCAAGCGCTGACGGCGGAAATCGGAGCGGCGGCATGATGGACCGCTCGGGATTTCTGGATATCAGTGGCGCCTTGATCCATGCTCGCAACCGGAACGCCCTTCTCCAGAGCGGCCGCCTGATAGTCCGCCAGGACAAGCATGCCGAACGTTCCGGCGTCACCGCGACTGGAGGGCAACAATTCGATCTTCTGAGAACGGATGCGGCCCCTTCGATCCAGCTGCTTTCCAGCGTTCCTCGTCTTTCCGGAGCACATAAAGCGACGGCTCAAGCCCGAAACGTCGGTTCCATTCGCCGACAGTTAGTTCGGCTGTTCTTTCGTGGGCGTTCGTGATGCGCCCCTCTTCCTCTTCCGCCTCGTCGGCAAGTTTTGCCTCCACCTGCGTCCTCAGCAGCGCAGCGGCGACCTCATGCTCTTCCATCGCTCCCTTCGCCAATAACGCGCCGACAATGTTGCGGAGCAGCAGGGCTGTAACCCGAGCCTCCGCAGTCACCAGCTCGGTCGCCACTTCCAAATCCAAGGCATCCATTTTCGAATCCTTCCAGCCGTTTGCCGTCTCACCCTCCCGCATTTCCGGAGCTTCGCCAATGTCGAAACGACAGCGCGAAATCGACATGCCCAATCCGCTTTTCATCCCCGCCCGCTCGCCGTTATGCGGGGCGGCTCAGTCCGTGTTGATTTTCAGTACCGCGTTCCTCGGTCTCGCCGCCTCGCTGATCTGCCTGCTCAACCAGGTCTCAGGAGGCCAATGATGCTTGCGCTTGCCAACCACCCAGTGCCGTCGTTCTTCGAGGACATTCCTTTCAACGCCAAAGCGATAGTCGCCGGCGCATGGGATGCGATCAGCGAAAGCCAGAGCGATTCGATCGACGGCTTTTACATCGCCCTTTGCGGCAAACTCCAAGCCGAAGGCATCAAGCCGCCGGCGCGCTACCAGTTCGTCGAATGGTACCGCAAGATCCGGGCAGGAACTGCGCCGCATCCCTTCACCGGCAGGACGAGCGCTCTTCATGCGGCGCTGTTCCAGCCGGCAGGCGACCCTGTCGATCGCGCCCTGAAGGCCTACGCGATCGTATCGAAGGCCGTGCAGCTGCAGCAGGCGATGATTGAGGGCGGATACAGCCCCGACAGCGTCGAGATGGAAGACCAGATCGTCGCCGAAGCGATCAAGGACTGGCTCGCCTACGAAGCCAGCGCCGAGACCGAGGAAAGCGGCAGCGACACCAAGCCCGTGGAACTGGCCTTCGGGATGTTGCGGCCGGCCGAAGCCCGAACCGGCGAAAAGCTTCTCGACATTCTCTCCACCCACATGCAGCGCGAACTGGCGCTTGCGATCGTCAACGCCAAAGCAAGGGCGGTGTAATATGAAAGACGTTATTCCCTTCTTTTCGGATCTTCGCATCGCCGCCATTCCCGCCGTGCAGCGCCTCTATGACGCCGCCCAAAATGACGGTTACAGCCTTGCAAAGGTGTATTCGGATCTCGTCTCCAGCCTCAACAAAGCCGGCGTGACGCCACCGGCGCGGAAGTACGTCAACCAGTGGCTTGCGGCCGTGAAAATCGGCATGGCCGGTCGTCCCGAATTGCCGGCGGAAATGCAGGTCCCGACCTCGCCCCTCGCCCCGACGCCTGGCTATTTCGAGAACCTGCCAGAAGCGGCCATCCCGGCGCTGACGCTGGCGTGGGATGCGATCAATAGGGACGGCCCCGATCTCGACGATATCGATGAAAAGGCCTTCGACGTGTTCTTCGACGCAATGCTCGAGATCGGCCATATGGAACCGTCCTGGCGGGGCTTTGCCGCCTACGCGAAGGCGGTCCGAAATGGAGAAATCGAGCGTCCGGCACGACAGGTCGCCGAAGTTGCCGAAGCGGCAGTCGCTGAAGTGGCAGTTGCTGAAGCAGCGCCGGCCGCGCCCGAGGCAAAGTCGACAACACGCCGGGCGCGGATCAAGACGGATATCTTCGTCGTCGACCAAGCGGCAGAGACAGCCGCCCGCGTCGATATCGTCACCGAGCAAGACGAGACCACCGGCAAGATCACCAGCGCCACGGTCGAGTACCCGGCCGCTGTTGGAGAGGCCCACGACCCTTACGGGTTCGTTCGCCTGACCCCGCAGAACTTCGCGGCCGCGATCTCGCCTGAAGATGGGACGCCCACCGATGCCGTGGTTTCACAGCTCCAGGCGATCCGCGATCGCATGGTCGATGAAACCATGCTGCGCCTGCAGGCGGAAATGCGCCGCAAGGCGGACGCCATCGTCGCCGGCCAGCTGCGCGCCCTTGCTGACGAGATGGAAAGCAAGGTCGCATGCTGAATCAGTATGACCAGAAGCAGGTCTATGACGCCACGGTGCATGCCTGCCTGTGCGCGGTGCGGGAAGGTTTCCCGCACCTTGCAATCCGCGACATCGTGGACCCGCCGCATGACTGGTTCGATGCAGCGCTTGCCCGGCAGATCGCCATGCACCTGGTCATCCGCGAATTCGGCTGGCCGAAGCGCCGCGTCGTCGAGATGGAGGATCGCTCCCGCGAGGCCATCAACCGGGCGCTACGCACCATCGATGCCCGGATCTCGCATGACCGGTTTGCCCTGCACTACCAGACGATGGCCGAGCGTGCGCGGGTACTCCTGTTCCTGCGCATGACCGATGACGAGCAGCCCTATGAAGAGGTCGCCTGATGGCATCCTTTAAGTCCCTCCCCGTTTCCTCCATCTTCGTCGGCGAGCGCGCCCGCCCGGTCGATGAAGAAGTTGCCGTCGCGATCGCCGCCTCGATGGCCGATCGAGGCCTGATCAACCCGATCACGGTGCGCGCCACGCCAGCCGCGAACGGCGGCTCGACGCCCTGGACGCTGATCGCGGGCGGACACCGGCTTTTTGCCGCCAAACTGAACAATTGGGACGAGATCGACGCCATTGTGGTGTCGGCCGACGCCGCCGAGGCACAGCTGATCGAGATCTCGGAGAACCTCTACCGCAACGAGCTGACAGCGCTCGATCGCGGTATCTTCGTCGCAAAGTTCCGCGAGCTTTATGAGGATAAGTTCGGGAAGATCGATCGCACTCGTAACCTCAAGGTGGGTGACAAATCCCCGAAGTCCAACGATTGGACTTCGGTATTTGCCCCCGGCCGAGAGCTTTCCGAGCGTGTTCAGGATCGATTCGGTTTTGGGCGAAGCACATATTTTAATGTGACCAAGATCGGCCAAGGCCTTCACCCGGCGCTCCGCCAGGCGCTGCGCGGTACCGACGCGGAAAACGATCAGAAACTTCTGTTGAAAATCGCCAGTATGCCCGAGGCGAAACAGGCCGGGCTCGCCGCCGGCCTCAAGATCGAACCTGACGTGCGTAAGGTGCTGGACGCCGATAAGCCCGCCGCGCCGCCGGTCGACGTGCAGGGCGCGTTGCTGAAGAAATTGACTTCCGCGTGGGACGAGGCAGACGAGCAGACCCGCTATGAATTCCTCGTCCATGCGGGCATCGACCCGCTCGACATCACCGGTACCGCGCTCGGCGACATGATGGACGAAGCACGGCGCGAGGCGGTGGCGGCATGACGAAGCGCGACCCCTCCCAGCTCGACTTTTTCAGCAAGCAGCTTTTCCCTGTCCGCGCTGCAGCCGACCGGATCGACATCGACCGATTCCGCGCCCGCCTGAAGCGCGATATGGCCCGCGCCATCCGGGAATGCCCTTTCGACCGGCCGACCATTGCCGCCCGCATGGCCGATTATCTCGCCGTAGCCGGCGTTTCCAAGGCGACCCTCGATGCCTACACGGCCGAGAGCGCGGCGGCGCATGATATCAGCCTCGTGCGCTTCAAGGCGTTCGTCCGCGCCACCGGCGCCATCTGGCTTTGGGATACGATCGTTTCCGACGACGGGCTCTTGTTGCTGGAAGGTGACGAGGCGCGCTTGGCTGAGATCGCCCGCATCCAACAGGAGCGCCGTGCCCTTACGGCCGAATTAAAGGTGCTTCAAGCCACCCCTGTAACCATCCGGCGGGGGCGCAAATGAGCGGCGAATGGTTCACGATCCCGACGCTTGCGGAGCTGCGTCTCCCCGGCCTGCCAACGACAGAACGCGGTATTCACGACCTTGCGAACCGTTGCTGCTGGAAGGCCGACGCCGAGCGCGTCCGCAAGCTCGATCGTCGCGGCGGCGGTTATGAGTATCACGTTACGCTCCTCCCGCGTGCCGCCCAGTTGAAGCTTGCGGTCATTGCCGGAGAGAACGCCGCACGCGCCGAAAGCCGCGCGAAGCGTAAGCGCCTCCATTGGACTGCTTTCGAGGCGATGACGGACGATCACCGGCAGATTTGCCACGGACGCCTTAACGTCATCATGGATGCGGAGAAGGCTTTGGCCGGCCGCATAGCCACGTGCGACCGCGCCTCGATCGAGGAGACGTTGCGCCGGGTTTTGGATCGCCATGGCGTTTCAATGTCGACCTATTATGAGTGGCGCGCCCGGCTTAAGGATGTTGACCAGGAAGACTGGCTTCCGGCGCTTGCCCCGAAATACACCGAAGACGGCGTCGTTCACGAGAACCGGGCCGAATGCCATCCGTTGGCATGGGCGGCTCTAAAGTCCGACTTTCTTCGCCCTGAGGGCTCCGGCTTCTCGGCTTGCTACCGCCGTGTCGCAGCCGCCGCGAAGGTTCATGGATGGTCCCCGATCCCTTCGGAGCGCGCCTTGCGCCGCCGCCTCGATGCCGAGGTAGAGAAGGCCGTGCAGGTCTACGCCCGCAAGGGCAAGAAGAAGGCCGAGCAGCTCTATCCGCCGCAGGTCCGTACCAAAGACCACCTGCACGCCTTGGAGATCGTCAACACCGACGGTCACCAGCTCGACCTCTTCGTCTGGGCGCCCTGGAACGCCAAAAACCCCGTTCGCGTCATCCTGCTCGGCATCCAGGACATTTATTCCGGCAAGATCCTGTCCTGGCGGCTCGCCTCTGCCGAGACTTGGGACGTAGTTCGCGCCTGCATTGGCGACATGGTCGAGGACTACGGGATCCCCGAGCACTTCTACATGGACAACGGCCGCGCGTTCGCCAGCGCCGCCATCTCCGGCGGCGCCACGCACCGCAACCGCTTCAAGAAGAAGCCGAAGAAGGTGAATCGGTTTGGCATCGACGAAGACGAAGTCGCTGGCATTCTTATCAATTTCGGCAGCGAGCCTCACTTCACACGCCCGTATGCCGGCCAGTCCAAGCCCATCGAGCGCGCCTGGAAGGATCTCGCCGAGGAGATCTCCAAACACCCTTCCATGTCCGGTTGCTACACCGGTCGCAACACGAACGAGAAGCCGGAAAACTACCGAAAGCGCGCGGTCCAGCTCGACGTGCTGCAGCTGCATGTCGCGGAACGTATCGCCGAGCACAATGCGCGCCCCGGCCGCAAGGCTGATACTGCCAAAGGCCGGAGCTTCGACGAAACCTTCGAAGCCAGCATGAATCACCCATCGACGATCGTGCGCAGGGCAACCGAGGCGCAGCGCGATTTCTGGCTGCTGGCCGAAAAGGTGCTGCATGCCCGCAAGGATCGCGGCGCCATCCACTACGAAAAGAACATCTACTGGTCGGATGCGCTCATCGAATGGGCGGGCCGCAAGGTCAAGATCCGCTTCGATCCCGATGCGCTTCACGAGCCGATCAAGGTCTATGCTCCGGATGGTCATCTCATTTGCACCGCCGCTTGCACCGAGAAGGGCAAGTTCCGCGACGTCGAGGCCGCCAACCTACACAACCGCAATCGCAAGGCCTGGCTGAAGAGCAAGAAAACGCTGCTCGACATGGAGCGGAAGTTCTCGGCCGACGAACTGGCCGACCTCTACAGCGTCGAGGACAAACCCGCGCCGAAGCAGAAGATCCGGCCGGCCGTCACGCGCCTCGTTACCGGCAACCTCGCCCTGGAGGCCGACGACGACATCATGTCGGACGAAGAATTCGAGGCCGGCATCAGCGCCACCCTTTCCAAGATTTCGGGCGACAGCTCGATCATCCCATTCCCTCCGGCATCTGTCGCCGGGCGGAAGCATAGAGCCGAAAAGTAGTGAGTACGGTTCCTGAAAAAAAAGCGGCCGGGGTCAACCCGGCCGCGTCAACAGCCCCTAAGGGCACTCCACAAGGAACCAATGTAATGAACATGATGGTAGGCGCAAGCCAAAACGCACGCTGGCCCGAGCTGGAACCTTCCTCCAAGTTTGTGGCGAAGCATCCTGCCGACGAGGTCGACACCTGGCGCGGTCTGCGCAGCCGCGTTGTCGACATCGCGGCGCGAAACAATTGGACGAAGACCGAGACGAGCAAGCGCATCGGCATGGCCGACAGTTCGTTCTCGCTTTGGATGTCGGGCACGCTCGACGGCATTCTCGAAAACGCGAATTCGACCATCGCGCGTTGGCTGGATGCGGTTGACGACGCTGCCGACCTCGCCTCCACCCTCCCGAGATCGCCCGAGTTCTTTGCGACGCAGGCGTCCACTGACATCCATAAGACGCTTCTCCTGGCACAGACGATCTCCGGTTTCGTGACCATCACGCTCGATGCGGGCCGGGGCAAGACGGTCGCATGCGAGGCATACCGCCGCATCAAGCCGCACGTCCACATGGTTACGCTGCACGAGAAAGCGACAACGGTCACCGGTGCCATGAACATGCTCGCCCGGCAGTTCGGCGTGCGTGTGTTCAACCAGGGCGAAGTTGTCGAGACGATCGGCGAGCGCCTGAAACGCAGCGGCAATTCCCTCCTCATCATCGACGAGGCGCAGCACGCCGATGGCCGCGCCGTCAACCAGTTCCGCCACTTCTCGGATAAGTATGAAACTGGCGTTGCCCTCGTGGGGAATGCCGGTATCCGGCGGCGTATCAGCCAGGACGGCCCGAACGCCAATAGTCGTGACCAGATTGTCAGCCGGATCGACAAGAACCTGAAGCGCGATCCCGGCCGCGAGGCGGACGTACGCGCCTTCATCGAGCAATGGAGCATCGTCGATCCCGCATGCACGCGGTTCCTCTTCGGAATCGGGATGAAGGGCGGAGCGCTCCGTCAGATCGATCGGACCATCAAGATCGCTTGCTTTGCCGCCGGGTGCGCAGCGCCCGAGCTGGAAAAGAAGCATCTGGAAGCCGCTTGGCGCAACCGCGACGTCGAGGATCTGTGACATGCGGGCGGCTCAATCCCTGACCATGAGCGCTGGCCTGCAGATGCTCTCCGACAATTTCGCTCCCCATTGCCGCATCGCCGACGACGAGACGATCGTCATCGACGGCAAAGGCGTGCGGTCCCTGCTCAACATCATCCGCACTCTCCGCCACCTTGCCATCCTGCAAGAGCGCGAGATCGGCGCCCTGCGGCAGCTGGAGGCCGCTCGCGAGCTTCGCCAGGTGGTGACGAGCGAACTGAAGGCGGTCGCAGAAACCTTGCCCAGCGACAACGTCATCCGGCCGGATTTCGGCGGAAAGCCCTGACCCCGCCGGCGCTCCCCCTCCCAACCACAACGAGGACAGAAACATGAAAACTGCCACGAAAAAGAACAAAGCCAAAGCACTCGCCCGAGTGCCCCAATCACGCGAAGATGCTGTCTTCGCCATCGGGCGCATCGGCACGCTGCGGCGCGACATCCAGAAGCTTCGCGCGGACGCTGATGAAGCCATCCGCATTGCGGGCGAGAAATTCGAGCAGGCATCCGCCGACCTGGCCGCCGAACTCGCCGAACACGAACAGGGGGTGCAAACCTTCTGCGAGGCCCGCCGCCTGGAGCTGACCAACGACGGCAAGGTGAAATTCCATGACTTCGGAACCGGGCGGATTAACTGGAAGCTTCGCCCGCCGAGCGTGTCGATCCGCGCGGCTGAAGCGGTTATCGCCGCCTGCAAAAAGGTCGGCTTTTCACAGTTCGTCCGCATCAAGGAAGAGGTCAACAAAGACGCCATGTTGGCGGATGCTGAAAAGGCCCGCCTCATCGCCGGCGTGACCATCAAATCCGCGGGCGAGGAGTTCGTCATTGAGCCGGCCGAGCTGGAAAGCTCGCTCGGCAAGGCGTGAGGCTGGCGCCGCAATGAGCGATCACGAGGCCGTCGCCAAATTCTTTGCCAGCGCCAGGCTCAACAATTGCCCGGTGTGCTGCGCGCAGGCGGACCAGGCTGGTTGGGGCACCGCCGATGGTCGGCAGCACGTTCGTTCCTACACCTGCGGCGCGGTCTTCGAACGCCAGGGCGGGTTCATTTCGGTCCGGGACGTCTGCCCCGGCCCATCGCATGTTGCAGTCTCCGGCCTGCTCAAAGAAGCGGCAAAGGCAGGTGCGTGATGGCGAAACCATATGAAGCCGTCTTTGCCCGCTGGGGTTTCCGGCCTGTCGTTGGCGCCCGCGTCGAGCACCAGGCGACAGGCGAGAAAGGCACGATCCTGAAGGAGCGACCCGAGAGGCCCGACCTGGTGCATGTCCAGTTCGACCTTTGCAGCGCCGCCAGCCTTTGCCACCCGAGCGACCTCGATTTTCAAGCGCCCGAGGCTTCGGCCGAGGCGATAGGGAGAGATTGATGTTTCATCCGAAGAACATCGAAATGTTCAGGCAGGCCGTTTCGCAGCACGGCGTGAAATTGCCGCTGTCCAAATCTGATGAAGATGTCGGGACGCTTCTCGATGCCGATGGCGTTCCCGTCCTCGTCGTCGATGTGAACCGTGAGCGCACCGATGCGGATGTGGCTTGGATCGTGGCCATGGTCGCGCTGGCGGTCAATGTCTGCGCCGGGTTCAGGGCAACGGACGGCTCCACCTCCTCCACTTCTGGGGGCGAGCCATGAGCATGAAGCCGACCGGCGACAACGGCCAGCGCTACGAGGTTTCGGCGTTCGGCTATCCCCTCGAAGGACAAAAATGCGTCATCGGATGGGTCGAGACCCTCGACGGTGCGAAGCGGATGGCGACGTCCATCGCGCAGGCGCCTGGCTGCGTGAAGTGGTCGATCCGTGACCGCTGGAACGCCACGCCCGAATGGCCCGGCGGCGAATATACGCAAATGGTCGGAGGCATGGGGCTACGATGACAGAGTATCAGGAAATCTGGTGCCAGCCGCGCCAGAGCCTAAAGCGGCAATTCGTTGTCTTTTTCGATGATGCCGACATGGGCATCGCCGTCTTCGATGACGAGGACGAGGCGCGTACCTACTGGGAAAAGGCGAACCTCAACTGGAGCTGCTACCTGCTTGGCACGCTGCCGCGCCAGCGCACCCCCATAACTTCGTCTGGAAATGGGAGCGGCGAATGAAAAGGCCTTCACCCACGCAGCGCAAAATCCTCGAGACCGCCGCTGGCCTCGCAAACCATCGCCCCCACGGCCGGTCACAGCATGGCGGCTGGAGCAGCGCCTACCTCGTATGCCGGCATAACAACTGGACCGACCGGATGGGCCTCATCACAGTTGCCGGGCTAATCGCCATCGATCGCGCGGCACGCATTGTCCTGACCGTGCTCGACCACGAGCAGAACGGCGCTGTGGCGCTCGCTGAGACATCGAACCTGTTGGACGATGCGGCCCGCATCCTGATCGCCAGCGTTGATAGCCTGGTCGATGCAGATGCCGAGCCGGGAGCGGAAGCCGCCTTCTCGTTTGTCCTCGATCTCAAACTGCCGAACGGTGACGTGATTGATAACGGCAAACGGATGCTGCCGGCACAGATCGCCATGACCTTGGCGCCGGAAGCGGTTTCGCATTGGCTTGCCGAGCGCCCAGAGCCGGATGCGGTTCTTCACCGCATGCCGATGCTGCTGCCGCTCGACCGCTTCCCCACCACCAGCACCGCGAGTGGAGCCTCGGAATGAGCGGCATCTACTTTGACGAAACCGTTCGCGTGAAAGCCTATTCACTATCCTCGAAGGGTGGAAAGACGACAATCCGGATCGAGTTGGAAGCCGCCGACCATTTTGACGCGGCCTCCATCATGCGGCAGCTCGACGAGATCGAGCGTGAACGGAAGAACCGGGACAAGCCGTCAAAGCAGCCCCCACCCGCTCGCGAGAAGAAACAATTGGCGATTGCAGCGCCGCTCCTTCAGCTCGAGCATCACAGGGACCGCTCCGATGTCTGAAGAGCTTAAGCCATATACCTGCACCTATCAGTTTGAAGGGCGGCCGATCGGCGTCACGGTTCACGCTCGCTCCTGGGAAGAAGTGTCCGCCCGGTTTCGCGCGATCGGCATGACGGCCGTTGTGAACGGCGAGCAGGTCGCCGAATTCGATGCCTTTCCCGGTCTGTCACTCGGCAAGCGCGTCCTGAGACAAGTTCTGCGCCTCGTGCGGAAGGGGCAGTGAGATGGCACACATCGTCTGCTGGAGATCTGGAAAGGTCAGCATATCCCGCCTCGTCCCGAAGGGCGGCATGGGGGTCGTTGTCGGCCATGGCAATCGCCTGCGTCGTGTCTTGCGCCAGCATGCCGGCCTCACGCGCGATGGACAAGCCTACTCACTTTCCACTCTGCAGACCGCGCTTGATGACCAGGCCGCGATCGTCGCGATCGAGGCGTTCACCGCGTCGGTTCGAGAAATCCTCGCGCGCGGTCCCCATCGCCGGTTTCGCGGAGGGCGCTTGCTATGAACGACCGTGTCTTTCCCCCGTCCTTCACCAAGGGCTACGCGATCATGACGCCTGGCGGCTCGATCATAGATCATACCTACCGGCGCACGCCGGCAGAGGCGATCGCCACGATTGCCACTCACGAGGATCCGGATCGCTGGCACGCCTTCGAGGCGCAGGGCTGCACCGTCCAGTTCGTCTATGCCCGCATCTTCGTTCCGCAGTTTTATCCGGTCACTCCTAGAAAGGACGAGCAGCCATGAGCCTTGTCGGACGCATTCACGCCGCAGCAAAGCAGGCCGGCCTGGACGATGATACCCGCCGCGCAAAATGCATGGGCATCGTCGGGAAGGCCTCGACGAAACAGATGACGGAAGGCGAACTGCAGAAGGTTTTGCAGGTATTCGAAAACGAGGGCTATGCGTCGCGGCGATCGCCCCGCGTCGACGGCCGGACCAAGAAGCTACCCTTTGACGGCAAGTATGTGCCAAAAATGCGCGCCTTGTGGATCGCGCTCTACAATTTTGGGGTGATCGACGACCGCCGCGATACGGCCATTGAGGCATTCGCACTCGGTCGCCAGGTGAAGGGGCTTTCCGACGTTCGGTTCATCCACCAACACAAGGATGGCGACGCGGTCATCCAGGGCATGAAGGCGATGCTAACTCGCGCCGGCGTCGATTTCACCGACCGCAGACCATGCCCGGATTTCATGCTGAAGCACGGTTACAAGATCGCGATCGCGCAATGGGCTTCCCTTTGCCCAGGCGGTGCGCGTGACTTCTGGTCGGTGGTGACCGATCTCGTCGGGCGCGACAGCAGCTATCGCGAAATGACCGACAAGGAATGGATTGTCGTCATGAACGCCTTTGGCGAGCGCATCCGGCTTCGGAAGAAGGGGCGCGCATGACCGCCCGACGAACCGATATCTCCGCATTGGAGGCGTTGATCGGCAACGCTGAGGATGCTGTTACCAGCGCGCAGGACGCCGTTGATTTCGCGGCGACGGAACTTGCGCGCCTGGTTGGCCCGCTCGCCGCCGCGCATCGCCTTGCCTCCGTGGCGCTGGAGCTGTCCGAGCTTGCAGAACGCGAGGGCCGGATTTGACCGAGCAGGTTCCCGATCGCGCCTGGTTCTCGCCGCTTCTGAACGAGATAGCGGATCTCGCCGGCGTGCGCGCAGCGCTCCTGATCGGTCGGGAGAAAGCCTGCCAGCGCGTCTACATCCCGAAGCCTCCCATCGCACCCGATCACTGGCTGATTGCGCTCGTCGGCGACGAGGCCGCCATCCGCATAGGAAACCGATGGGGTGGGCACAATCTTGACATCCCCCCCGCGCTTGGCGGACAAATGCGCCGTCGACGCCGAGCCATCACCGAGATGACGAAAAACGGCATGTCGATCAACCGGATCGCCCGTTCCCTCGGTGTTTGCCGCGCGACGGTGACGAATCAGAGGCGGACGATGGACCGCTCCGTCGCTGACGGCGACCTCTTCCCCGAGGACTGATAGAGGTCCAATTTTGGACCCCTCCCAAAGCCGCCTCGTGCGTGCACGGTCCCCCAATTGGCCCGCTTCCCGCCGGCGCAATTCTTGGGGACATTTCATGACTTTCGACGAATGGCTTATCGGCCGCCTTCGCCTGCATGGTGCCTATGGCGGCGCCATGGATGGCGCACCCGGTCGCGAAATGTATCGCGCACTCGAAGTCTACCAGGCGAGCGAAAACCTGAAGGTGACCGGCGTCGCCGATTCCGCGACCGTCAACGCCTTGCGCCGGAAGCCGACCGGCAGGATCGGCGGGCTCGTGATGTACGACAAGGCTCCGCCTGTGCCGGTCGAGCCCGTGTGGCTACGCGAGGCGCGTCGTCTAATCGGCGTGCGCGAGAAGGTCGGCAAAGGCAGCAACGCCACTATCCTCGGCTGGGCCAAGCGTCTCGGCGGCTGGGTCGCATCCTACTTTACCGATGACGATATCGCCTGGTGCGGGCTCTTTGCCGCCCACGTCATCGGCCTGACGCTGCCGCGCGAAGCTCTCCCGGCTAATCCGCTCGGCGCGCTCGAATACAACAAGTTCGGCCGGCAGCTCGCCCAGCCCGCGCTGGGCGCGATCATGACCTTCAAGCGTGATGGCGGCGGGCATGTCGGCTTCTACCTGGGCGAAGACGCCACCCACTTCCACATCCTCGGCGGCAACCAGACCAATTCCGTGCGGATTTCTCGCATCGAGAAGAAGCGGCTCTCGGATATCCGCTGGCCAAAGACCGGCGAGGCCGAGCAGCTCGGCCGCGTGATCCTGACGGCCGCCGGGGTGGCCGTAACTTCAAACGAGCGCTGATCGCGAAAGGATTTCCCATGCTTCAGCTTTTTCTTGGCCAAGTGCTGCCGGCGCTCATCGACGCGATGACGCCCATTCTCATCTCCCTGATCGCTGCCATGGTCTACCGTTGGACCGGCATCCAGGTGGAGGAGAAGCACATGCGCGCGCTTCAGTCCGCTCTCGGCAATGGCGCCCGCCTTCTCCTGACCGGGCACACGATCGACGACGCGGTTGATTATGTCGAGCGCTCGGTCCCCGACGCCTTGGCGACGTTCCGCGCAGCCGGCGATCGCGAACGCATCGAGGAACTGCTCGCCCCGCATATCGCGGCAATCGTCCCCGCCAGCACGAGCCCGAAAGGCGGGAAGCCCTGATGGACGTCTCACCGCTCAAGGAATGGCTTGGCCTGATCGCGCTGTTGATCTCAGTCGGTTCGTCCATCGTCCTGTTCCTGAAATCCGACGCGAAGAAGGCGGGCGAAATCCTCGCCTCGCACGCCAGCAAGATCCAGAAACTGGAAGATGAAATGCGGCACATGCCGGACAAGGAAACCGTTCACAAGCTCCAGCTCGATATGACCGAGATGAAGGGGCAGATGAACTCCATCGTCAAATCATCTGAAGCGACCGAGCGCGCCACCCGGCGCGTCGAAGACTTTTTAATGAAGTCCTGAGGGGCAGGAAATGGCAACGGCAGAAGACTACGCGCGGTGGGTGGAAGAGAACATCCGCCTTATCATCCTGAAGGATCTGGCCGACCCCAAACTGGGCGGCACCACCAACACCTTCCTGATTCAGAAGAGCCTTGAAGGCTTTTCCTATCGGAAGTCCCGCGACTATATCCGCAACCAGCTTCTCTGGCTGGAGCGGGAAGCGGGAGCTGTCCGGACGCGCGATGAGGGCACTGAAACCTCGGCGGAGATCACGCGACGCGGGCGTGACCACGTCGAGCGCCGCACCGTTCTTGCAGGGATCCAGCTTCCCGGCGACGCGGAGTAATTTGGATGGCACCGCACCTGCGACCCCGGCCGTCTGCCATCGACCAGTTGCCCGAGGAGTGCGAAGCCATCGTCGCCTGGGCGGCGCAGGAACTTGCCAACACCCCCCGCAGCCAGACCGAAATCTACGCCGAGTTTCGCGACAAGCTTATGGCGCTCCAGGGCGAACTCGGCCTCGGTTTCGATATCCCGCACTTCTCGTCGTTCAACCGCCATGCCTTGCGCCTGGCGAAGGTGACGGCTCGCCTGCAGCGTAGCCAGATGATCGCCGACGCGGTCGTGGCACGCACCGATGGCGAGGACGCCGACAAGCTCACCCAAGCATCCACGCGGCTCCTGAAGACTATCATTTTCGAGATGATGGAGAACGCGGCCGACGATGGCTTTGTGCCGAAGGAAGCGCACCAGGCGGCAGCCGCTCTCTATCGTCTTACCATGGCGGAGAACATCTCCACCCAGCGCCGGCAGAAACTTCAGGCGGAGATCGAGGCGCAAACGAAGGAGGCTGTCATTTCCGTCGCCAAGGCCAAGGGCCTTTCGGACGACACCGCGCAGGACATCCTCTCCAAAATCCTCGGGGTGGATAAAGCATGACCCTCGCCATCACGCCCGAGCAGTGGGCCGAGGCCCGCCGCGAGGCGACCCAGGCGATTCCGGAAATCATCGAGAAGTTTGGCCTGCCGAAGGCGCTGCTGGGCTATCAGAGCCGTACGATCGCGCTCCTGGAGACAGCGGCGTGCCGCGTGCTCTTCATCGAGAAGAGCCGACGGATCGGGGAGACCTGGGCGCTCGCCGCCTATGCCGCTTTGCGCGCCGCCAGGACGAAGAAGGCCGGCGGCAAGGACGCGCTTTACATTTCCTATTCCCAGGAGATGACGCGCGAATTCATCGACGCCTGCGCGATGTGGGCCAAGGCATATTCGCTTGCCGCCTCCGAGGTAGACGAATTCCTTTTCAAGGACGAGACCGAGGAAGGCGACCAATCGATCCAGGCGTTCCGGATCAAATTCGCCTCAGGCTTTGAAATCGTCGGCCTATCGTCGGCGCCGCGTTCGCTTCGCGGTAAGGACGGTCTCCTCATCATCGACGAGGCCGCCTTCGTCGATAACCTGAAGGAGCTGCTGAAGGCTGGTCTCGCCTTCCTCACCTGGGGCGGCCAGGTCGTTGTCTGCTCGACGCACAACGGCGCCGATAACGAGTTCAACGTCAAGATCCAGGACATCCTTGGCGGCCGCAGCAAATACAAGCATCTGAGGATCGACCTCGATGACGCACTGAAGGATGGGCTGTATCAGCGCATCTGTCTGGTCAACGGACTGGAGTGGTCCCCTGAAGCCGAAGCAAAGTTCCGTCAGGATCTGATCGACTTCTATGACGAGGCGGCCGACGAAGAACTGTATTGCGTTCCCAGCCAGGGCTCCGGCGCCTGGCTGACGACACCACTGATCGAAGCGCGGATGACATCGAGCGCACCGGTGCTGAAGCTGGAGCTGCCGGAAAACTTCCTCTTCCTGTCGAAGCTTGAACAGGCCGCCCTTATGGCGCCGTTCATGGAGGAGCTGCGCGCGGCACTCCGTGGCCTCGATCCGAAAAAGCTTCATGCCTTCGGTTTCGACTTCGCCCGCGTCAGCGACCTGACCGTGGGCACGCTGTTGTCGATCGACGGCGTCATGAACCGCGAAACCGCCCTGACGGTCGAGTTGCGCCGCGTTCCGGGCGACGAGCAAAAGCTTATCGTGAGGACGATCCTGCAGGCGGCACCGCGCTTAATTGGCGCCGCGTTTGACGCCACTGGGATGGGCTGGACCGTTGCCGAGGACATGGGCCGCATCTTCGGCTTCCGGGAAACGCAGGAGGACAGCGGGCAGATTTGGTCGATCAAGTTCAGCGTCGACTGGTTCCGGATCAACATGCCGCCGCTAAAGGTAGCGTTCGAAGAGCCGACGATCGCGATCCACAAGAATGCCGAGCACCTTCTCGACCTGCGCCTGGTGAAGGTCATCAGCGGCGTTCCCCGTGTGCCCGACGTCCGGACCGGCGAGAAGGGCAAGAAACGGCATGGCGACTTTGCGGTTGCACTGGCGCTTGCGTATTTCGCCAGCCGCTTCCCCGGCATCGAGTACGCCTACACCCCGATTTCCGATGTTGACGACGATGACCTTTCCGAACGCGACCGGAGCGATGGCGCTTCGCCGTTCGGGCGTGGAGGACTTTGGTAAATGACCCTGGTTGATCGCTACGGCCGCCCGCTGCGCGCGCCTGACAAGAAGACGCTGACCGAAGAGCAGAGCGCCCCGACACTGACCGGCGTGCGTTCGATCTGGAATGAGCAGGTGGCGTCCGGCCTGACGCCGGCGCGCCTGGCGCGGATCCTCCGCGACAGCGGCGACGTCAACGGCGACTTTCGCGAATACCTGACCCTTGCCGAGGAAATGGAGGAGCGCGAGCCGCAATACCGCATGGCGCTGACCCAGCGAAAGCTTGCGCTGCGCAACATCACACCCGTCATCGAACCGGCCGGCAAGAGCGGCCGCGACAAGGAGATCGCGGAAGAGGTTCGCAAGATCGTCGACCGGACGAGCTTCCGTAACACGATCATGCATCTGGCGGACGGGATCGCGAAAGGTTTCTCCGTCGCCGAGAACGTCTGGCGGATGGACGGCAGCCGCTGGGGTTTCGGCCAGATCCAGCCGCGCGACCAGCGACATTTCCAGTTCGACCGCATCACCGGCCGGGAGCTACGGCTTCGCCAGGACGGGATCTTCGAAGGAACCGAACTCCCCCAGGCGAAGTACATCGTCCACATCCCGACGCTGAAATCAGGCCTACCGATCCGGCAAGGCCTTGCGCGGACGGCTTGCTGGATCTTCATGCTGAAGAGCTTCAGCCTGAAGGACTGGATGTCCTTCCTCGAAATCTACGGCATGCCCTTCCGTGTCGGCAAATATGGGCCGAACGCATCCGATGCCGACAAGCGGGCGCTCCTGCGGGCCGTCGCGAACGTCGCGGCCGATGGCGGCTGCATCATTCCCCAGTCGATGCTTCTCGAATTCATCGAGACCAAGGGCGGCGCGTCAGGTGAAAACGCCTTCAAGGGGATGGCCGAATACCTGGACGAGCAGTTTTCCAAACTGATCCTCGGCCAGACCATGACGTCGGAAGACGGTTCGTCAGAAGCTCAGGCCCGCGTGCATGACGATATCCGCCTTCTGATCCTGCGCGCCGATGGCGACGATCTCGCCGCGACCGTGCAGCGCGACGTCATCGACCCCTATGTTGCGTTCAATTTCGGGGGCAACGTTGAGCCTCCCCAGGTGACCTTTCCGGTACCGGATCCGGAAGACATCAAGCTTCTCATGGATGCGACGAAAACCTTCGTCGACATGGGCGGTATCGTCCCGGCGGGGCCGGTGCGGGAAAAGCTGGGCTGGCGTGACCCTGTCGAGGGCGAGGAAGTCCTGGGCGGCGCGAAGAAAGAGGAGCCGCCGAAGGAGACGCCACCGAAAGACCCGGCCGAAGCGCTGCGCCGCCTCTTCGACAAAGCGGCGCTGCCTTTGTCGATCGCGGCCGACGACGTCACCGAGGGCTTTGGCGAGCAGATGGCCAGCGAGTGGGAAGAGCAGCTCTCCCCGCTGATGGATGCGATCCGCGCGGCCGCCGCCGGCGCCGGCGACTTCACCTCCTTCCTGAAGGCGCTCGAAGGTGTCCAGGGCGACACGGCCGACATGACAAACCGTCTGGCGGCCGCCACCTTCGTTGCCCGTATCATGGGCGGCGGTCGAGATGGCTGAGAACGCCCATCGTCACAATCCGCCGCCCGAGGCGATGGCCTACCTGGAAGGCAAGGGCTTTAAGCCGGCTTTCCATTGGCAGGACGTCTGGGCAGAAGAGCACGCCCATTCCTTCACGGTCGCCAAGGCCATGGAGATGGACGTGCTCAAGGCGCTGCGCGAGGAGGTCGAGCGGGCCGTACGCGAGGGCGTGCCTTTCAATCAATTCCGAGAGGCGCTGACACCTCGCCTGCAGGCGCTCGGCTGGTGGGGCAAAAAGCGGATGGTCGACTCAGCGGATGGCCAGGAGAAGATCGTCCAGCTCGGCAGTCCGCGCCGCCTTCAAACGATCTACTGGGGCAATACCAGGACGGCCTATGCTGCCGGCCAGTGGGAGCGCGCGCAGCGCACGAAGGGCGGCCTGCCGTATTTCATCTACGAGTTGGGGCCGAGCGAGAACCACCGCCCGCACCATGTCGCGCTGCAGGGCACCCGCTTGCCGGTCGACCATTCATTTTGGGACACGCACTTCTGCCCGAATGGCTGGGGCTGCAAATGCCGCCTCCGCCAGATCTCGCAGTTTGAGTGCGACGAGCTAGGGGGCGTCAGCGACGATCCGGTCATCACCTGGAAGGAGTTCCGCAACAAACGCACCGGCGAAATCACACGGGTGCCCGAGGGTGTCGATCCGGGCTGGCACACCAATCCCGGCAAGGCACGGGCGAAGACGCTGGTCAGCTCCCTGTCCGAGCGTTTGGGGCAGGCCCCGATCGCCGAGGCCAAGAAAGTGATCGCGGACTTCTGGGACAGCCGCGCACCGGAAGCATACATGCGCATGGCCGAGCAGGTGGATCTTCCCGTCGCGGTCGCGCCGGCGCTGTCAGCCGAGCTGGGTGCGAAGGGTACGCTGATCTCCGTCAGCAACCGCGCCATCGAGGTCAAGACCGAGAAGCACGCGATGACCGAGCTGAAGCGGTTCGGCGAATTCCAGTCGATGATTGACGCGGGCGAGAAGATCGTGCGGCCGGACGGGAGCCGGCAATTCTGGAAGCGCCTGGACGGGACTTACTTCGTCGGCGCCGTGCGCAAAATGGCCTCGGGTTTCCTGCGCCTGGTCACATTCCATTCGGCAAGTCCCGATCGGCTCGACCAGGTCAGGCGTGTTGAAGGGCGTATAAAGGGGGATTGATGCGCGCGGAGGACGTGATCCCTCCCAGCCCTCAAACGGACAGCACACTGATCGGCGCGCACGAAGATAATACCCGCATCGACCGCGAAACTCAATCTCTGGGCATCATCCTGCAATAACGGCCGCAGAAGCGTGATCGAGGTTTAATCCGAGCTACCGAGCCCGCGACACGGAAAAACGCTTCAGCGGCCTTTAATCCACCCTTAAAAATGATTTGCGCCCGCGCTGAAGGATGCCCCTTGCGGCGACGCGCCGGCTGGACTAGGTTTTCACCATCCGGCCCGCAGAATTCGCGCCGGGTATTTCCCCCAGACTGGTGATAGGGGTCCATTTTTGGACCCTCTATTTTATGGCCGCCATCGCCGATGGTCCGGCCATGTCAAAGCTTCTCGCCGCCATCCTCTGCTCGCAACTCCTTCCGGAAGGCAACGCCGCGCCGGATTGGATCCTGCTCGTCCCCGCCGGCGAGATTGTCGCGCGCGATGGCCGCGAATTCACGAACCTGACGCCCGACGCCGTCGTGACCGCCTTCCGTGACGACCGCAAGGACATGCCCGTCGACTATGAACATGCGACGCACCTTCGCGCACCGGAAGGTCTCTCGGCGCCGGCCGTCGCCTGGGTCGATGACGTCGACGTGCGCGATGGTGCGATCTGGGGGCATGTGTCCTGGAACGCGGACGGTCGCGCCGCCGTCGAGAGCAAAGCCTACCGCTACATTTCCCCCGTCGTTCACCCCGACGAGAAGCGCAACGTTGCCCGGATTTCGTCCGTCGCCCTGACGAATGACCCCGCGCTTTACCTGCCGGCGCTCCTGCGCCGCGATCAACCCGAAAAGGAAACTGACATGCTGAAAGCCATCGCGCTTGCCCTCGGCTTGGCCGAGGCCGCTTCCGAAGCGGAAATCCTGTCCAAGATCGGCGCCAACAAGACGGACACCGAGCTGCTCACCCGCAAGGCCGAGAAGCCTGACCCGCAGCTCTTCGTCGCCCGCAAGGATCACGACGCCGTCGTGGAGCTTTGCTCTCAGCAGAAAACCGAGATCGAGACCCTGAAAAGCGCAGACCTCGACCGCGCCGTCACGGCCGCCGTCGAAGGCGCCATTGCCGGCGGCAAGGTCATCCCCGCCGTGAAGGATAGCGAGATCGAGCTTTGCCGCGCCATCGGGGTCGCGAAGTACGAGGAGCGCCTGTCCCGCATGGCTGCGATCGTCAAGCCCGGTGAAGGACAGGCCGCCCGCGAAGCCGAAACTCTGAAGTCAGCAGCCCTCACCGATGCCGAAGTCGCGATGTGCCGCCGCCTCGGCCTCAAGGAAGAGGACTTCCGCAAAACCCGCGACGACGCGGCCTAAGACCAAACCGGAAACCGAAACGGCGACCGATGACGGCGCCCCTCTGAAAGGAAATATCGCATGGCCGCCGCAGGACCGCGCAACACCATCACCCGCCAGGGCGACGATCGCGAGATTGGCGTCAAGGCAAACACCCGCATCTGGCAGGGCACGATCGCCGTCAACGACGCCGGCGTTGCCGCGCCTGGTCGCACCGCAACCGGCCTGGTGGCACTCGGCGTTGCCCAGGAGACCGCCGACAATCTCGGCGGTGCGGCCGGCGCCATCAAGGCGAAGATCCGGCGCGGCCCCTTCTACCTGAAGAATTCAGCCGGCGATCCGGTCACCGCCGCATCGATCGGCAAGGACGTCTTCATCGTCGATGACGAAACCGTGTCGGCGACGAACGCCGGCGGCAACACCCAGTCCGTTGCCGGCAAGTGCTTCGATCTCGACGCCGGCGGCGTCTGGGTCTCCATCGGCTGATCGGCCGCAACCCCCAACTCTCGCGAGAGCATCGACCGATGATTATCAACAAGTCCAACCTTTCCCTTCTGAACACGGGCTACAAGACTGCCTTCCGTGGCGCCTTCAGCGCTGTCGCGCCGTCCTATCAGCGCGTCGCCACCGTCATCGCCTCGACGACGCTCATCGAAACGTACGGCTGGATGAAGGATCTCTCCGGCATGCGTGAGTGGGTCGGCGAGCGCTTCGTCAAGAACCTCGGTGACGAGGCCTACCAGCTTCGGAACAAGAAGTACGAAGAAACGGTCGCAGTGCCCCGCACCGCCATCGAGGACGATCAGTACGGCACGTATTCCACGGCCATCGCCATGATGGGCGAGAATGCCGCCAACTTGCCCGAAGAGCTGATCTACCTCGAAACCCTGCCCAACGGCTTCACCTCGAAGTGCTACGACGGCCAGTACTTTTTCGACACCGACCATCCGGTCATGGACAAGGACGGCGTTGAATACTCGGTTTCCAACCGCCAGGCCGGCTCCTCGGATCCGTGGTTCCTGCTCTCGACCAACCGCACCCTGAAGCCGCTCATCTATCAGGAGCGCTCGAAACCCGAACTGATCATCAAGGACGATCCGGAGACCTCCGACGACGTCTTCAATCGCGATGAATTCCGCTACGGCACCCGTGCGCGCGGCGCCGGCGGCTATGGCTTCTGGCAGTTCGGTTTCGGCTCGGAGGCAGAACTGACCATGACCAACTTCAAGTCGGCTCGCACGAGCATGCAGAAGGTGAAGCGCGACGGCGGAAAGCCCGGCGGCATCGTGCCGAACCTCCTGGTGGTCGGCCCCAGCAACGAGGACCGCGCCGACGAAATCATCAACGTCCAGCGCCTCGCCAACGGCCAGGACAACCCGATGTTCAAGAAGGTCGAAGTCCTCGTCGTTCCCTGGCTTCCCTGACCCAGGCGCCGTGCGCGGCGTCCTTCCGCCGGCGGCTTTCCTCTCGGCCGCCGGCGGGTTTCCGGAAACGGGTGGCGCACCCGTTTCCCGAGACCCGCAAAGGAGAAAGCTACATGGCCCCGAAAAACCAGAACGAGAATGCCGGCGACAACAAGCCGGGCGACGCCGGCGACGAAGAACGCCCCGGCCGCACCGTCAAGCTCATGTCCGTCAACGGCATCCGCCGCGCCGGCATCCGCTTCCCGGCCGGCCAGGAGATCCCCGTAGACCTCGATAAACTGAGCGAGGACCAGCTCAAGGCGCTGGAAGCCGAAAAGGAACTCCGCCCGGTTCGCTGAAATACCGGCCGGGAGCGCCGCGATAGGAGGCCGCCAGCGTCGTGCGCGGCGACACCTGAAGCCCACCGAGTGGATTGAAAGCCCCTACGGGACCACCGGGAACAGCGGCAATTTCCACGAAGGATGAAGCCTATGACCCAGTATGCGACCATTGCCGATCTGGAGCTGGCCCACGGCACGGGGTTCATCCTGAAACTTTCCGACCGCGAGGGCACGCGCCAGCGCAATGACGCCACCCTGGATGCGGCCCTCGTCCGCGCCACCAGCCTGGCCAACAGCTACATCGACAAGAAGTACCGCGTTCCGCTGGCGAGCCCGCCCGACTTCATGGTCTCGGCCGTCATGGACGTCGCCGTCTATATGCTGGCGCGCAACCCGATCACGCCGACAGAGGAGATGCGCAAGCGCTATGACGACGCGATGAAGCTCTTCGAGAAGGTCTCGAAGGGCGACGTCACTCTCGCAGGCAACGAACCGGCCGACACGCCCGATACCGGCATGCCCGGCGCGACAGGCTCAAACGACGTTTTTGTTATCTCCCGCGAGCGGTACTTCACCCGGAAGACGGAGATCCTTTGAGATGGCCGTAAGGATCGTTGCAAGCGGCTTTAACGAAGCCGCCGCCGTCATTGCCCGTATCGCGTCGCCCAACGTGCCGCAGTATCTCGACGAGCTGGGGTCGCTCGTCACATCCCAGACCCAGCGCCGTATCCGATCGGAAAAGACGTCACCTGCAGGCGAGGCCTGGAAGGCGAACGCTGAAGGGACATCGACGCTGTTTCAGTCGGGCGCGCTCGATGACAGCATCCACCACGAAGTGGGCGGCGCCGAGGTCGAGGTCGGCTCGAACCTGATCTATGCCGGCATTCACCAGTTCGGCGGCGACATCATCCCAAAATCCAAGAACGCCTTGGCCTTCAGCGTCGGCGGAGACTTCGTCCTGGCGAAGAAGGTTCACATCCCAGCCCGCACCTATGCCGGCATCTCCGGAGCGAACGCGACCGAGATCGTCAGCTTTACCGAGGGCTTTATCGTGAGGAGCGCCGGCGATGCTGGTTGAAGTCAACGAGCGCCTGGTCAAGGTTCTGGCAGCGGCTCACCCCGAATTCCGCGACGTCGGCCGCCACCATGGCCGCATGACGATCGAAGCTATCAAGGATCTCGTCGTCTTTTCGCCGGCGCTGCGCGTGGGGCCGTTTGGCAAGATCGTGCCGCGCCTTCAGCCGAACGGCGAAACAGAACTGACGGTACCGTTCGCCGCCGCCGTCATTGCATCGGAAGGCGGCAACCTCGACAGCCAGGACAAGGCCATCAAGCTCGCGCTTGATATTGCGGGTACGCTGAACGGCTTTGCCCCCGGCCAGGCCAACGAGGACAGCGACTGGCCGGCGATACCTGGCGTCGGTCTCTGCCATGACGTGGCGATCGATATCGCCGCCGGTGAGGAACTGGAAGAGGCGGGCATCGCCCTATGGGTCTGCCTTTTCAAGGTCTGCTTCACCGTTGGCCCCGATCGTGCCTATGCCGAGGCGGCCTCCGCCGTCGACCTGGAGTTCACGCCGCGCGTCGATCCGCTGGAGGTCGACGTATGAGCGACGCGTTTCTCCAGCGCCACCTTATCCGCCAGACGATCGAGACCCGCGAATTGAAGCGGCGCCTGCTCAACCAAATGCGCGAGGGCACAGTCGTCGAGCACCACCCCGACGATCCGCGCAAGATCCGCGTCGACGTTGGCCCGGAAGGCACGCCGGTGCATTCGCCCTGGATCGAGTTCTCCGAACGCTCCGGTGCGGTCAAGACGATCTCCCGGCCGTCGATCGGCGAGCGCGTGACGGTGCTCTCTCCGGACGGCGAGCTGGGCCTTGCCTCCCGCGTCATCCTCGGCGGCTTCTCGAAGAAGAACGAACACCCCGAACAGGCGGCGGACGGCGAACTGGTGCAGACGATCGGCGGATCCGTCTTCCGCTTCCATGGTGGTGGCCTGGACATCAAGGGCAGGCTTCATGTCGAGGGGGACGTCACGGCCGCTGGCGGCACCTTCGAGCACGAAGGCGTTTTCGTCGGCAACACGCACAAGCACACCGACGTCATCCCCGGAGGCGGCCTCTCCGGCCCGCCCCAAGACTGAAGGAAAAGCCCATGGAAAAGAAATCCTATGAAGTCCTCACGGGCATCTGGCCCCGCAAGGACCCTGTCGGCGCCGGCGCCATTGTCGAGCTGACCGAGGTCGAGGCCAAATATTCCGTCCTTTCCGGCGACCTGAAGCTAGCCAAGGAAAAGCGTGCGCCGAAACCGAAGGTCGAGAACCCGCCCGCCGGCGGCGCTGGCGAGCCCGGCGCAGGGGAAGGCGAAGGGGCTTGAACCATGCGTACGCCACGCGGGCTTGACCGGCAGACATTCGAGATCGTCGAGGGGTGGCCCTATGTTCTGGGTCTGCTCACCGACGTCATCGAGACGCGCACGGGAACGCTGGTGCTCCGCCGTGGCTACGGCTCAGAAATCCCTGCCTTCGTCGATGCGCCCGGCAACCGCGTGCAGATACTCGCCATGCTCGCGGATCTCGCCATGGCCTGCGACAGCATCCGCGACCTCGAAACGGGCGAGGCCGTGATCCGCTTCAGCTCGGCCGCCGAGATGGAAGCGGCGCGCGACGGCAAATACGACCTGGTCTGCACCTTCGACGATCTTTTCACCGGCACTCAACGAGAGGTGCCAATCAGCCAGCTCCGGGGGATCGCATGACGTCCAGCGCTATCGACCTCTCCCGCCTTTCGCCGCCGGATGTCATTCGCCGTCCCGACTGGGAGGCGGATATAGCACTCCTGGTCGCGGATCTGTCCGAACGCCTGCCTGAATGGCGCGGCACCTTCCAGGGCGAAAGCTTCCGGAAGATTTGCCTTGCCTGGGCAAACCGTCTGGCGCTGAAGGACGAACAGCACAATATCGACGCACGCCAGATGCTGCTCGCTTATGCGACCGGCGGCAATCTTGAGCACCTGGCGGCAACCTATCACCGGGTGCAGCGCCTGGACGGCGAGAGCGACGACGCCCTGCGCGCCCGCGCCCAGTCGGCGCCCGAGGCCCGCGCCATCTACGGGCTGCCCGAGGGCGCCTACACCTTTCGCACCAGGACGAACTTCGGCGCCGAGCTGCGCGACGTGAAAGCGATAAACCGGGGCACCGGCCGCGTCGAATTGCGCCTCCTGGGCAACGCCGCCGGCGGCGCCGTGACGGGCGATCTCCTTGTCCGCGTCTATCGCCATTTCGCGGGTGAGGACGGCAGCGCCTCGACGGATGTGCTCTCGGTCCTGCCAGCGATCGTCGAGGAGGTTCCCGTCTCGATCCGCATCACCATACCGCGCGGACCGGATGCCAGTGTGCTCCTCGAGGCGATTTCAAAGCAGCTTCAAAGCTACGCCAATGCCCTCTTCAGGCTCGACGTCGGGCTCTATACCGACGCGCTCCTGGCCGCAGCACGCGTGCCGTCCGTGATCACGGTCGAAGCGGTCAACCTTCACGCCCATATCCTTCCCAGGCCCGAGGTTGCCTTGCGCCTGCTCGTCACCATGCTAGAGCCGCAGGTGATCGGATGAGCAGCATCCCTCAATCTCATCACACCCTGCCGCCACGCGCCACGGTTCCGGAAAAGGCCGCTGCCAGCCTTGGCGTCCTTGCCGATCAGCTGCACGATCCGGTCGGCGACATGGCCGCCGCCGATCGCGTGCCGATCGCTGCACTGCCGCATCTCGCTTGGGGTGTCTCCGCCGACGCATATGATCCGAAATGGTCGGAGCTGCGCCAGCGAAAGGTTGTCGGGGAATGGGTGCCGTATCACGAACGCAAGGCGACCGTGGCCGGCATGCGCATGGCGCTCGGTTATCGCGACGTCGAGCTGGTCACCTATCACCTGCCGCAGCACGGCTACTTCTGCGACAAGACAACCTCTGCAGCCGACCAGGCGCGCTGGATCGACGGCCTTCCCGAGATCCGCGTCTACGATCCGGCGCCGGCCGTGCTCGATCACGGGCCGATGGGCCATGCTGGCGTGGACCTATTCTGCGACGGTGATGCCCGGCTTGCCCGTAAGGCTGTCCTGTTTCGAGATGGCGCTGAAACACCCGTCACCATTGTTCCAGTCGGCGACGAGGAGCGCATCGTGTTGCGGACCTCCCCGGTGGACATACTCTTTGCGGGCGATCCTTCCTCACGCATCGCTGGTCCGGCCGAAATCACCCAGGCAGTGCTCGCGGTTCGCCCCATCACCGGTGGCGCGGACGATTTCACCCGCCCCGTCGCGGCGGCCGGGGACCGGGGCACCTTGGTCAAGGCGCGGCGCTTTACCCTGGCCGGGTCATATCCCCCGTTCAGTGCGATCGGCGAAGCCGGCACCTTGTTTGCCGCACCCGTCACACTCGGCCGCGGATATCTGGCGCTGAAGCTCTCCTCCGGCGCCGGCCGCCTGACCGGCCATAAGCCGCTCAATGTCGTGGGTACGAGCCGCGTGACCCCTCCGCCTTTCGAAGCCGAATGGACGGTCGGCATTTCGCGCCGCGTTCCTTTCGATCCCATGCCCGAGGGGCGCATTTGCGCTCCCTCGCCGGCGTCGCGCGTCAACGAAGTGAAGGATGCGGTGCGCAGCGCCAGCGCTCTTCGCGACACGAACTACCTCTCCCTCAGCGCAACCCGTCGTCTCACCTTCGCCGACCTCCGCTCCGTCCAGTCGGGACAGCGGTTCGGCGACCGAAGAAAGGTCACTCACTATGCATAAGCGCGTCGTCATTGCCGAAGCCCAGGGCGTCAACGAGACTGATTTTACCCGCATGGGGGAATATCCCCAGACCGGCCAGGAGCTGCTTGTCCGCGACTTGCTTGCCGGCGGCATTTACTACAGCGGTCTCTTGGTGACACAGGTCGATGGCGTCAGCGTCCAGGTGGCCGCCGGCCGCGTCTACGACAATGGCAAGCAATATGCCTTGGAAACGACAGAAACGCGCACGGTCGCGGGCTTCGTGCCCACCGAGGCCGGCAAGTCCGTCATCTGCCTCGTCATCGCGCAGGGGCAGGAAGTCGCCGACGATATCTCCGAGCGTTACTATCGCCGCCCGGTCGATCCACAGAACCCCGAGGCAGGCACCCAGCAGTCCGTCGAGGACGCCTACCGTATCCGCAATCGCAAAGTGACGATCAATATCTTCCCCGGCGTGGAAAGCGTCCGGCCGGTTGCACCGGTGGCCCCGGTTGGCTCGGTCCCCGTTGCCGAAATCCTCGTCACGACCTCCGGTATCCAAGAGATCACGATGCGCGACGAAACGGCGGCCGTCCGTCTCGAAACGCTGCTCAACCAGCACCGCGCTTTGGTCCAGCTCGTAGGCACGATGGCACAGGCCATGGACGGGATGCGCGCCGACATGTCGGGCTTGCGCGCCGAACTCCAGTCGACCGCGTCGCGCTCGGCGATCAGTGCCCTGCAGGTGGATATGGCGCTGCTGAAGGACCGCCTCGATGTCGGTGACGATGGTTCGCCTTACTGGGCCGACCGCTTCCTGGATTATTTCGAAAGCGATTACGACCCTGAGACGGCAACCGGCCATCCAGACTTCGACGCACTCGTGGAAGAAGGCATCCGCTTCAACCACGCCGCCGTGAACGAGTTTCCGCTCGCACTCTACGCGCCGAACGATCCGAACCTCATGCACGCGACCAGTGGCTTGATCTGCCCCAAATACACCAACGTCGAGGGCATCGCGGTCAAGGACGCCGTGGGCACGATCGCACTGGGCGGCCTCCTCGTGCAGACTATCACCGTGGAACACCTGACCGAGAAGCGAGAGCGGATCCGCTACGGCAGCTCGCGCACGATCTGCACCAACAACGCCTTCTGGAAATCGGGCAAGTACGACCCGATCAAGGGTATCTTCACCGCTGCGAACGGGGACACCTATAAGGCGGCGCCGCTTCTCTCCGGCTATCACACCGACCGGAAGGGCGACCTTGCGCAGCACGTTCGGCTTCAGCAGTTCTGGGTCGACAAGATCGACGTGCCCTATGATAAGTTCACGGAGAGGCAGTCGACCGTCAGCGGCGTGCTGAAGGCGCAAAGTTTCCTGATGCACCAGGAGCGCTGGTCCGCCCGCACGTGGCTCGGCATCAAGCGCTGGGGTGCCGGCGCCGCCATCACAGCCGTGCTGTGCGAATACAAGGCCAATGGCGATCCGGACTTGACCCGCGTCCTGTCTTCGGTGACGCGCACGGCCGCCGACTTCAAGGCATGGCCGACGCGGACCTATTTCCCGCACGTCAAGCCCGTTTTCCTGTCGCCGCTTTCTGATGGGTCCGGTCGCGCTCGCCAGTACGGTATGGCCTACTTCGTTACCGGTGACATCGATGTCGTGACGGCCGATGGCGATAAGAGCTTCATCGGCGGAAACCTGCAAACCACCACGGACGGGTACACGTGGGACGTGGATCTAACCCGCGACCTTTGCTTCGGTGTCGATTATTGCCAGTTTGCCGTGACGCAGATCCCGATCCGCCTGCAGGGCTGGAACCTCACCGGCGGCATCGTTGACTTCGACATCCTCACGCCGGTCATTTGCCCCAGCTCGGCAAACTACCAGTACGAGATCAACGTCAACGGCACGTGGCGCGCGCTCTCGGCCGAGACATCGCAATCGGATTATGTGAATGGTGTTACCGCCTATTATGACGCCCGAGTTGTCCTCAACGGCACACAATGGGGCATGCCGATCATCGAAATGGGCGATAGCCGCGTACGCCTGACCAGGCCGAAAACCACCGGCGTTTGGGTCGGGCCGGGCGATGCCGATGGCGTCGATGGCTGGGCGCTGGGTGAGACGGCGACGGAGATCGTCCTTCGCACGGAAATTGCCGCCTGGGATCCCGCGCGGCACACGGTGACCGCGAAGATGCTGTCCGGCGCCGGCTTCGCGACCGTGACGCTCGCCGCCGCAACGGCGCATCGTGTCGTGCCGGGCCGAGAAGCCGGCCGTCCCGACCAGGAAGCCGCGACCCTTTACGAGTGGACGTTCCACCCAGTAGCGCCGGTCGGCGTCGTGAAATTCCGGCTGGAATACACCACCAACAATCATCGCAAGGTCTTCAACTTCGAATATCTCGCGGGCCGGAAGGCGGCGTAATCATGAGGGCGTACGAGAAACGCTACAAGATCAGCGAGGGCGACGATGTTCTTGCCAAGCTCAATGCCATCCTGCGCGACCTGGACCAGCGCACGGATGCCGTCGAGCTGGTGAAGGAAGCATTCGAGCAGGGCAACCGCCTCGATGTCGATGCCCTGCTCAACAAGATCACCTCCGACATCGCCATCAAGTCGGAGGCGATGCAGGAACTGATCGACGAGACCGAGGACGGGTTTACGCCCGACCGTATTCTTGAAACGCCCTTGAAGCGCTTCACGTCCGACGCCGAACAGCAGGCCCATGTCGATGGTCTTGCCGAAGCGAACAGTCGCATCAATACCCGAGCGACCTCGGCCGCCCTGGGCGCCCATACTGCCCGCCTCGACAATCCGCATGCCGTGACGGCCGAGCAGGTCGGCACGCTGACCGAGGCGGAAATCGATGCGGCGCTCGACTTTCTCGAAGCCCACATTCTCGGCACGGCAAGCGCCGGCGCCGACACGCTCGGCAAGCTTGAAGCGCTGATCGGCAAGCGCGTGCGGGCCGACGCGGCCAACGGTTTTTCACTCGCTGAGCGCGGCCAGGCGCGCGCCAATATCGGGGCGGGCGTGCTCGCCGGGTTTCGCAACAAAATCGTCAACGGCAATTTCGATATCTGGCAGCGCGGGCCATCGCAGACCATGTCGGGTTATGGCAGCGACGATCGCTGGCGCAACTTCCATTCCGGCAGCACCAAAACTTCCTCCCGGCAGGCCTTCGCAATGGGGCAAACCGACGTGCCGGGCTCGCCGGCTTACTTCAGCCGGACGATCGTCGCATCCGTTGCCGGCGCCGGTAATTATGTCATCAAGGAACAGCGGATCGAAAAGGTGTCTGTGCTCGCTGGTAAGCGAGCGACCCTAACATTTTATGCGAAGGCCGATGTACCCCGGAGCATCGCGGCCGAACTCGTCCAGCAGTTCGGCGCCGGCGGTGCGCCCTCCGCTTTCGTGCCGGGGATCGGCGCAGTGAAGCTCGCCCTCACGGCGGCCTGGCAAAGGTTCACCGTCGTCGTCGATATTCCCTCGATCGCCGGCAAAACCCTCGGGACGGACGGCAACGATTGCCTTTCGGTCTTCTTCTGGCTTGATGCCGGCGCCTCGTTCAATGCTCGCACCGGCAATTTGGGGCAGCAATCCGGGACATTCGACATTGCGCGTGTGTCAATTGTAGAAGGTGACGCCAGCACGGAGGATGATCCGTTCGAGCCGCGTCACCCCGCCCAGGAGCTGGCATTGTGCCAGCGCTACTATGAGAAAAGCTACGAGCTAGAGACGGTGCCAGGCACCGCCAGCGTCGCCGCCGGAAGCATCAGCATGCGCGCCGCAGGGTCGGGTAGCATCCTGCACACGCTGCGCTTCCTGACCCGCAAGCGGACTACCCCCACGATTACAAGCTTTAGCGGTTCGACGGGGGCAACCGGGATGGTCCGGAACAACAGCACTGATATCGCTGCTGCCCCCACGTCGGTTTCCACCACGGGCTATCGCGAGACATCCCTGGCGTCGGCTGCCGGCGACAACATGATCTGGCACTATTCAGCGGATGCGGAGCTTTGAGCATGATTGTGCACGGATACACAGCCATCGGCGATATCGACGCCACCATCGACGATGCTCGCATGCTGGTGCCTGACAGCATGGCAAACCGCCATCGGCACATGATCGCCGAATGGGAAGCGCTCGGCAACATTATCCCGCCGTATGTAGCGCCCGTGGCGCCGATCGGCGCGCTCACCAAGCGGCAGGCCCGCCTCGGCCTTCTATCTATCGGCATCACTACCGAGGACGTCGAGACGCGTATTACGGCAATCAACGACCCCATGGATCGCGCGGCCGCCTTGATCGAATGGCAGGATGCGACGACATATGAACGCGACCACCCGCTTGTCGCGGACCTCTCGGCCGCGTTCGATCTTCCCGCTGCGGAGGTCGATGCTCTTTGGATCTGGGCGGCTGGCCTATAGGTCTCTTGCGCCGACTGCGCGCTTGAGACATTCTCACGATGCATCTCATAGCAATCGCACTGAGGGTCTAAATTTAGACCCTCTTTTTTTGCGCCTTGCGCTGGCATGCCTACCGGGACACCCCAAGCCCGGAGGCTTCCATGCCCGAACTCACTTATCAGCACGGCGTTCGCATTGAGCCCGTGCCGGATGGCAATATCAGCCTGACAGTCGTCGACCAGGCGACGGTCGGCATCATCGGCACGGCGCCAGCCGCCGATAACGCGAAGTTCCCGCTGAACACGCCCATCGGTATCACCGGCGATCCGGACCAGCTTACGGCGCTCGGCGCCACTGGCACGTTGCGCGACCAGATCAACAACATGATCGCGGCCTCGGGCGGTACCTATATTCCGAAGACCGCAATCGTGCGCGTCACGGAAGGCGCCGACGCCGAGGCAACAATCGCCAACATGGTCGGCTCGGCCGGGTCCATGACGGGTTGGCATGCCTTCAAGGGTGCACGCTCCGAACTTGGCTTCAAGCCGAAGATCTATATGGCGCCTGGTTTCAGCGGCCAGCGGATCGACGACGCGGCAAACCCGCTCGTCACTGCCATGGTGCCCTGGCTGGAGCGCCAGCGCGCCCGCATGGTCGTTGCTGGTCCTGGCACCACGAAAGAGGCGGCGATCGAGTACCGCGACGACTTCGGCTCCATGGTGCTCGACATCGTTGATCCCCGCGTTATCGCTCCGGATCCGGACACGGGCATCAATGCCGTTCAGCCGCCCGAGGCTTTCGTCATCGGCCTCGGCATCCGCATCATTCGCGCCGGCGACGCCGAGAGCAAGAAGCCCGCCGGTTTCTGGGTCTCCTGGTCGAATGCCGAAGTCGGCGCCATGGTCAACACCGAGCGCCGCATCTCCTTCGACATGCTCGATCCGGACACGGAAAGCCATCTCCTCAACGAGAGCCGCATCAACACCTTCGTCCGCGAGAAGGGCTGGCGTTTCTGGGGTGGTCTCTCGGCCTCGTCGGACGACAACTGGATGTTCTCCAACGTCGTGCGCACACGCTTCGCCATTGAGGAGATGCTCGCTGAAGGCTTCAAGCCGATCATCGACGCGCCCATGACGGCGCCGGCGGTGGTGGAAGCGATCTCCTCGCTCGACGACAAGCTACTCGACTTCAAGGAAGCCGGTGCCATCCTTGGCGGCCGCGCATTCTTCCTGCCCGGCCAGAACTCCAACGGCCAGCTTCGTGCGGGCAAGCTCCGCGTCGAGTTCGACGCCGAGGAGACCCCGCCAATCCATGCGCTTTCGATCGGCAGCCGCCGCAACATCAAATATTTCGACGTGCTCGTGGACGATATCGTCCGCGAACTCGCCGCAGCTTAAAGGGGGCCGCAGACATGAAAGATATCGGTCGTTTTTGGTCGGCGTTCATCGATGGCAAGGGCAAGTTTGCCGAGGCCGCCACCTTCGAAGAACCGGATTTCAAATGGATCCGCGAAAAGGTGAATGGTGGTGGCGCGGCCGGCGAGACCTCCGCGCCTATGATCATGGAGGAGCTGACGGCATCGCTCACGCTCTACACCTTCGATCCGGACGCGATGCGTGCTTTCGGCCTGGCCGTCCGCGTGCCGCAGCCGTTCCAGTTCCGCCAGGAGCTGTTCGACACCAAGTCCCAGACGTCGAGCATGATCGCCATTCGTGCAAATGCCACGCTCGACCTCGAATTCCCCGACTGGGACCGCAAGAAGTTGGAAGGCGTGAAGCTTTCCCTCTTCATCACCTCCTATCGCCGGTTCCGCAACGGCATCCTGGAGATGCACATCGATCCCGAAGCGGGCATCATTGACGCGGGATCCGGCAATCTGCTTGACGGCGCCATGCGCGCGATCGGGAGGCGCTGATGACCGAGGTCACTATCCCGCTTTCGCGACCGATCGACTTCCCCTCCGGAGACACGTTCCAGAAGATCACGTCGCTGACCCTGCGCGAAATGGAGGCCGGCGATTACTTCGACGCATCGCAGCAGCTGCGCGAGAATGCCAGCCGGGCCGAACTGGAGGCCGGCGTCGCGGCCATCTGCGCCGGCGTAACCATGTCCGTCATGCGCAAGCTGAAGCCGGTCGATATCGTCAAGGTGTCGAACTGGTACGACGCCCAGTGGAAGGTGGAGAACGGCGACGAGGACCCTTCGAAGGGCGGCGCGGCGAAATAGCCCTTCTGTCGGCTATCGAGGAGATCGCGACCGTCTATCCGTTCCCGTTCTCCGATCTCAGGCGCTTCACCCTGGAGCGCCTGCGCTTTTTCGCCATCACCGCCCGCGCCCGGCGATCGTCCCAGGACACCGCGCTCAAGGCGCTTTTGACGTTGCTTAAAAGGGGTGTTTAAGGGCCGATGAAAGCGTCAGTCGTCATTGAGTTTCTGACTAAGGGCCTCGACAAGGCGAAAGCCGGCGAGCGCTCCCTTCGTGATCTCGGCCGCGCCGCCGATGGCGCCGGCCGCGAAGCCTCCGACCTCGCCCGCGCCGAAAACCGGATTGCCGACGCCGGCAACCGGATGGCGGCCGGCCAGACCCGCGCCGCTAATTCGCTGCGCCAACAGACGGAGGCGATGCGCCGGCAGAAAGCCGAGGCGGCCGCGCTTTCTGTCCAGCAAGATCGCCTTATCCGCAAGAGCCAGCTCCAGGCGAAGGCCAGCGCCGCCGGCGCAACGGCTGGCCTTTCCGCCATGCACGGCGTTGGCGCGGCCTTTATCGGCGGCCTCGGTCTGGGCGTTGGCGGTGCGGCCGGCGTCGGCCTGGTCGCCAAGGAAACCATGGAGCTGTCTGCCCGTATCGAATACGAGCGTGACCAGCTCCAGGTGCTTGGCGAGTATTCCGACGAAAAAGCCAGGCTTTACGACAAGATCCTCAAGCCCGCCGGCGCCCGTCGTGGCGTGGGCACGATCGGTGCGTACGGCGTTTTCGGTGAGCTGATGGCCGGTGGCCTCAATGCCGAGAACGCCTCCAGCATGACTGACAGCGTGCTAACTTTCGCCAAGGCAACACGTGCCGAAACGGCCGATGCTGGCAAGACGGCCGTCGCCCTGCAGAACAACATGAAGATTGGCGCCGGCGAGATGATGGACGCCTTCGACGCCATGGCGCTCGCCGGCAAGGAAGGCCAGTTCGAAGTGCGCGACATGGCGCGCAATGCGCCGTCGATCTTCGCCAAGATGGCCAAGCTAGGTGAAGGTGGCCTGCAGGGCGTTCGCGGCTTCGCTGCCATGGCGCAGGAGATCCGCGCCACCGCCGGCACCTCTGACGAGGCGGCGACGAACTTCGAGAACATGCTCGACAAGATGACCTCCGGCGACTTCATCAAGAACGCCAAGAAGATGGGCATTAACGTCGAAAAAGTGTTTGCCGACGCCAACAAGCGCGGTGTTTCGCCCGTTCTCGAAATGCTGAAGAAGATTAAGGATGTCACAAGGGGCGACACCTTCAAGATGAAGGAGCTGATGCCGGACGTCCAGGCGAACTCGGCGCTATCCGCCCTCGTCAACAAGATCCCGGAGATCGAGGCTGCGATCGGCCGTTATGGCAATGCAGGTGGAACCGTCATGCGTGACTTCGCGACGGCGACCGACAATGCGAATGAGGCCTGGAACCGCTTCTCCGCCAACATACAGAACCAGGCCGAGCAGATCGGCTCGAAGGCGCTCCCCGTCGTCACAAACTCTATGAACCGCCTGTCGAAGGCGATGGAGGATATCGACGCTCGTCGTGCAGCCGTCGCTGGCGAGACACAGGAGATGGTCGACAGCAGCCGCGACGAGTTCGGCGCCCGCTATAAGAAGATCAATCCGAACGCAGGTCCCATGGACGGCGCCTATCTCTACGAGCAGGCCTTGGCGAAGAAGGGACGCGGCGAAATCCCGTCGATCATGACGTATCTCGACCAGATGGAAGAGCGTCTACGCGGGCGGAAGGTCTACGAGGAGGGAAAAGCCAAAGCCTCGGTCGGCCGGCACACACAACCCTTCCTCGGCATCACTTTCGGCCGTACGCCCATCCCGTCGCGACGCGAAGACAACCTGCCGGCCGAGCCCGGCACCGCCCGCTGGTTCCAAGAGCGTTATGGCAAGGGCACCGGGCGCGAGCAGGTTTCGGGCGCTATCAAGAGGGTCGAGAACGCGAACTATGACCGCGACGGCGGGCTTAGCCTCCGGCCAAAGCAGGGTGATATCGTCCTAGCCCGCATCATCGACAATGCCGAGCTGAAGGGCGCGGAAGAGCGCACGCGCGATGCCTACTCCGAATACGGCCGCAGCCGGATGGAGGGGAACGGCCAGGCTCCCTCCTGGTGGAAGGAATTCCTGCTGGGCAAAGCCGCGTGGCCGAACTTCGACGCGCGCGACCAATTTGCCGTTGAGACCCGACCTTTCCACCGGGAAAATGCAGAACTCTTGAGCATCATGAACCCGATGAAGCCTGCACCTCGCAAGGAAAAGCGGGCGCAGACAGTCACGTCGGCACGAGAAACAGCCGGCGATGGATCCGGGATCCTAGGTGCCCTGGAGAAGTCAGAGCCGGTCGATAAACCGGCAAGGCGCGCCACGCCCGCGACAGGCCGGGGCACATCCGGCAATGGCGTTGGGATCCTGGGCGACCTCGCCCGATCGGCGCCGGCGCTTGGACAGAACGCTGGCGATGGCTTTGCGAAGGGCGTCGAGGAAGGGGGCAAGAAGGGCGAACGCGCGATGGAAAGCTCGGCGCGCGCAGTCGAGCAGATCGCCGGTAGCGTCAACACCTATGCGGCAGGGCAGAAGGCTGGCAACCAATTTGCGGCCGGCCTTGAGGCCAGCGCCGGCGCCGTCGCCGCCGCTGCCAATAAGGCGCTGGTGCAGCCCGTAGCAAACCGCGTTCCACAAAGCCCGGCGAAGATCGGCCCGCTGCGCAAGCTCCCGGTCATGGGCAGGAAGATTGCCCAGCAGCTCGCCGGCGGCATCGAGGGCGAGGACAGTCCCGCTCGCGCGGCCGACGCCATGGCACGAGATGTGGCTGACGGCGCGCTGGCAAGGGCTGACCGGTACGACCAGCCCGTTCGCGAGAACAGGAAACAGGTTGCCCGCGCCGCCCAGGGGCTAGCGGTAAAGATCGCATCAGACACGTCCGACCGGGGCGGGCAAGGTTCGTCAGCGGACAAGCCAGCCATCGCGGCTCGTCAGGTTCCGAGCGTCACCATCGGCCAGATCAATTTGCACGGTGTCAAGGACGCGGCTGACGGCGTGAACAGCATCGGCATCGAGTTGGAAAGGCGGCTGGCCGGCGCGCTAGCCGACGTGGGCTGACAATGTCGACGCTCCTCCAGTTCGGACCCTTTACGTGCGAGCTTCGCGGCGTTGCCCCCAAGCGAATAACCCGTTTCGACGAATGGCGCTGGCCTTCGACGGAACGTATCTCCGGTGAGAATGCCCTACAATTCCTCGGCCGTGGGCCGGGTGAATTCACCTTCGAGGCGGCGCTCTTCCCGCGTCATCGTAGGGGTCAAAAGGAAAGCGCGATCGATGCGCTGCGCGCGATCGGCGATGCTGGCACGCCACTTCCTTTGATCCGGGGCGATATGAAGATGCTCGGCTGGTACGCGCTGACCTCGGTGGAAACCGACGAGGCCTATCTCGACCGGCTTGGCCGGCCGGGCATGATCGCCCTGATTGCCTCGCTCACCCGCTTTGGCCGTGATGGGCCGGGCCTGGGCGGCATCTCGTTCTTTGGGCGGTGACCATGGCGAGGATCCACATCACATCGGATGGGGAAATGGCCGACGAGATCGCCTGGCGTGCCTATGGCGATCGGCCGGAAGGTCTTATCGCGCTCCTCGAAGCGAACCCCATCCTTGCCCGATCGCCGCCGATGCTACCCGCCGGGCTGCGCCTGGTCCTGCCTGATCTTCCTGAAGAGCCGCCGGCGGCGGCCGCAACCATCCGGATCTTCACATGAAGGGTTTCACACCGCAGATATTCTGCTCGATCGACGGGCGCAACGTGTCCGGCTTGGTCGCGCCACTGTTGATCAAAGCGACGGTCACCGATGGCACCGGCATAGAGAGCGACGGCATCACGATCGAGCTGGACAATGCCGGCGACAGGATCGACCGGCCGCGCAAGGGCAGCATCATCGTCTTTGGCGGCGGCTATCGCGAGACTGGTGGCCCGCGCCGCATTGGCACCTATACCGTCGAAGACGCCGAGAAAACCGGCCCCCTACGCCGCCTGACCGTCATCGGCCGCGCAGGCGCGCCAGGCGACAAGATCAAGGAAAAGCGCAACCGCGCCTTCGACGAGAAGACTGTCGAGGACATCGTGTCGACGATCGCCGGAGAAGCTGGTCTCACCCCTGCCGTCGATCCGGATCTCGCGAAGATCAAGATCCCCTATCGGGCACAGCTCAACGAAAGCGACCTTCATCTCCTTACCCAGCTCGGCCACCGATTCGGCGCCATGCCTGTCATGAAGGACGGTCACCTGATCTTCGCACGCAAGGGCAAGGGCATCTCGATCAGCGGCGCGGCAATGCCTGTTGTGGTGATCGGTCCGGACGATCTGCATGGGGAAAGCGCCTGGCGCCTGCGCGGCACCGCGCGCGCCAGGTACGGCACGATCCGCGCCCACTGGCATGATGCCCAGGAAGCGATCCGCAAGAAGGTTGAAGAGGTCGGCGAAGGCGCGGTCTACGAGATCCCGGAAATATTCCAGAGCGAGGACGAGGCGAAGGCCGCCGTCGAGGGCCAGCGCAACAATCAGGACCGCGAGGAGGAAAAGCTCTCGCTAACCGTGATCGGCAAGGAAACGCGCCAGGCGGAAGCGATGATGACCGTTTCAGGCCTCGACCGCGATGCGGATGGCCAATGGTCGATCGACAGCATCACCCACGTGTTCACCGGCACCGCCTCATACACCAACAACATCGAAGCCGTCAGGAAGGAGAAAAGTTGATGGACCGAAAGGAACTGCAAAAGGAGGCAGATAGCCTCCTCAGGCTGGTAGCATTGCTGTTCGGCTCAATCTCCTGGGGCGCGGCGACAGCGGCGATCCTGACGGTGCTCTCGCCCTTTATCGACCCAGCACTGCCGGTGGCATTCTCGCTTCAAATACTTGCCGGCGCTGCCGGAGCCGGCCTCTCGCTTTGGCGTACATCCTGACCGGGTGGCCGAGGCGCTGAAACGCCTCAAACGACGGGCCTAAGTTTGGCGACCAGACCCGTCCGACAGCAGCAATGCACAACCGTCACACCCGTACCCTGCAGGGCGGATCGTGATTACGTCGTGAGTTCTTAGAAATGGTGAATTTGTTGCCGGTTTCCCCGGTCTCTCCCGCCGCTCCCTATATCGGCGGCAAACGTATCCTTTCCAAAACGATCATCAGGAAGATCAACGCCATTCAGCACGACGGGTATGCCGAGCCCTTCGTCGGGATGGGCGGTATCTTCCTTCGCAGGACCATGCAGCCACGCATGGAGGCCATTAACGACTTCAGCGGCGATGTCGCCAATCTCTTCCGCATCCTCCAGCGGCACTATCAGCAGTTCATGGAGGTGCTACGGTTTCAGATCACAAGCCGCCGCGAGTACGAACGGCTTCTGAAGACTGACCCCTCGACGCTGACGGATCTGGAGCGTGCAGCTCGGTTCCTCTACCTCCAGCGCCTCGCGTTCGGGGGGAAAGTCCAGGGACAAAACTTCGGGGTCGTTCGCCACGGAGGGGCGCGCTTCAATCTTCTGAAGTTAGCGCCGCTCTTGGAAGACATCCACGAACGCCTATCCGGTGTTGTCATTGAATGCCTGCCCTGGCGCGCCTTCATCGAGCGCTATGACCGGCCGGGGATGCTCTTCTATCTCGACCCACCCTACTGGGGGAACGAAAAGGATTACGGACCCGATGCATTTGGCCGCGACCAGTTTGCGGACATGGCAGTGGCCTTAAAGAGGCTTCAAGGCACCTTCATTTTGTCCTTAAACGCAGCTCAAGGCGTCTACGATACGTTCAAAGACTTCTCGATCGAGGAGCTGGATTGCACCTACTCGATTGCCGGGAAGGGTCGAAACAGTAGCGTGAAGGAAGTTCTCATCACTCCGCCGCCGAGCCAGTTGGCAATGCCGCGTTGATCTGTGTAAATGACTTTAGGTTGCAGGGTAAAAAGGGGTTTGCAATGCGATTTTTCTTATCGGTTTGCGCTGGGCTATTGGCCCTATCCACGCCGGCTCTCGCTGGCTTTGAGAGCTGGAGCGTGGAAAGCGAAGATGACCCGTTTTCCGGGGGAAATAGAACCACTGTCTCCTATTCAAGCTCAACGAGATCAGGCGTTATCATCTTCTGCGACACTGCGAAGCAGGGCCTCACGGTTCGAGCTGTGCCTGGCTTCGCCTTTGAGGACAGCCTCAATGACATCACCCCCGAACTAGAGTTCGCGATCGACGGCAAAAGGCTGGTCGGCCAGTCCGGCACTGTAGGGACGGTGGCAGACAATCTTGCAGTGTCTGAAACCGCTCTCTCCGTAGGAAACTCGGAGACTTTCGTGGTTGCGTTTGTCAGAGCTGAAAAGCAGGTCGCGATCAAAGACGGCATCAGTGACCGGCCTCACCTCCTCAAAGCGCGAGGGTCGACGAAGGCCGGTGCCGCGTTGGTGAGATGCATGGCCGGACAGAAGGGCTGAGCAAGACCGCCGATTCGAAAACGACAAAGCCGCCCTTAGGGCGGCTTTTTGTCAGGGTGTTCGGAAAATCAAGAATTCCGGTTTCTTGTGTCAAAATTCCGAAAATTCGCGGCGAGCTACAGCGCTAAAACCCATTGAAAAACCGCGATTATCTCGTATCCCATCATCCAAGCTGGACTATGTTGGATGATGGGGAATGGTGGGCCCGGAGGGACTCGAACCCCCAACCAAGCGGTTATGAGCCGCCGGCTCTAACCATTGAGCTACAGGCCC
>NZ_CAMLFY010000010.1 GCF_946479415.1 uncultured Shinella sp.
ACTCCTCCTACTTCTAATACCTCCACTACCCGGACTATTTAATCGACTGCTTTGACTGCTTCTAAGCCTAGGAAGAAAACGAAAACAATGATGTCGACGAGGCCGACGAAGCCGACGAGAATGACGAGGGCAACGAAGGCAACGAGAATGACGAGGGCGACGAAAACGACGAGAATGACGAGAATGATGAGGGCGACGAAGGCGATGAGGACGATGAAGGCGATGAAGGCAACGAAGGCGATGAAGGCGACGAAACGTAAGGCGAGCTGACAGGCTTGCCCCGCGCTCCCGCTGGCCACCCTCGCCGGTGGGATGCGCTTCGACGAAAAGGGAAGCCCGGTTCGCCGGGCTTTTTCACGTCCGCAGCCGATTTGCGGCGATCAGAGCGGGTGCGTTTGCAAATTATCCGCGGTATGTGCCGCAGGCGACGAATGGAATGATGACCCCGTCCGTTAGAAAGTCAGAATAGTCCGATATGTGTTGTCGGATTGCTGCCCGTGGGAGGGACGCCCCCTCCCGGTGCGCTGGTTGGCGATAGGACGGAGGGTGCGATGGATCTGCCTTCGTTTGATTCGGTTCTGACAGCGATCTACGAGACCGCCGTCGCGCCCGATCCCTGGAACGATGTGCTTTGCAAGGTCGCCGACTTCTGCGGCGGGGCGAATGCGGCGCTCGTTTACGACTATCCGGAATGTGGTTTCTCCGGCGTCGTGACGCCACGGGCAGACCCCGCTATCGTGTCCGAATATCGCCGTCACTGGTGGAGCCTCAATCCGATCATCGACACGAGGGGTAAGGTAGGGGTTGTGCGCAGCCTCGACGATTGTGGCCGCGAGGCATATTTCGCCAGCGCCTTCCACAATGAATTCTGGCGCCGAACGGGGCTTGGAGCCGAGCGGCTGGCGAGCAACATCATCAATGACGGGCATAGTCATTGCTGCCTGATCCTCCAGGCGTCGGTCAGGCATGATGAACTCGAATCCGAAAATCGAAAGCGGTTCGAGCGCCTTGTGCCCCATGTAGCTCGTGCGATCGAGGTCGGCTCGAGGCTTCGGAAACTTGACTTCGATCTCTGGCTGGAAGCGCGGCCCGGCGGGCCGTCGGCAATCGCCACCTTCGGCATAAGCGCGGATGGTGGTCTTGTCTTCGCCAACAGGATCGGCGAACTCATGCTGCACGGTGATGGACCATTTGCCGTGAGGTCGGGCCGGCTATGCTTTGCAAGAGCGCCCGGGCAGGCGGCCTTGGATCATGCGATACGCAATTCCCTTGCCGGCAGATCCAACGCGGCATCCTCTGTTGAAACGATGGCGCCGTCAGGACATCGTCGGGTCTACAAGCTTTGCATCGCGTCATGCCTTGCCGGCATGCCGGCGATGCCGGTTCCCGGTGTCCGCGCCCTGATCCTCGTCGAAGAGGAAATCGATGAGATTGCTGTCAGAATTGAGAACCTGCGGCGCGCCTTCGGCCTGACCAACGCGGAGGCGAGGCTGACGGTCGAGATGCTCGAATGTGACGGGCGGTCGGCGGCGGCCAAGCGCTGCGGAATATCCGCAAATACGGCACGCACGCATCTTTCACGCATCTTCGAAAAGGTCGGCGTCAACAAACAGACACAACTGATTGCAGTCGTCAGCCATGCCTTGTCGGCGCGCTAGTTATTGCCGTTCTCCGCGAAGGCGGATGACGTGGTGAAGGGAGCAGCGTCGACTGCTCCCTTTTTTGTTTTGCACTGCTGGGCTGCTGCTAGACCAAGATGAAGTCGCTCGCGGCCAGTGTAGAGACGTTGTCAAACGTCGCGAGAAGGACCGATTCCTCGTCGCCGCCCTTGCCGTCTGCGTCGAACCAGAGCCGATGCGTGTCCTTTTCATAAAGGAAGGTGGGGCCGGATGTCGTGAAGACGGCCTCGTCGGCAAGCACGAGCTTGATAGTCTGTCCGGCGCCCAGACCGAAGCCCGTATCGTCGATGGCGATCTTGTCTTCGCCGCGCTTGAAGTCGGTGATCTGATCGCCGCCATCGGTGATGTAGTTGAACTGGAACGTGTCCTTGCCAGTCCCGCCCGTGAGAAAATCGCCGCCGGAGCCGCCAATCAGCGTATCGTTTCCACCGCGTCCCTGCAAAACATCGTCCTTGCCGCCAGCCGAGATCCATTCGCTCGCGTTCGAGCCCCGGATGTCGTCATCCTGGCTGGTGCCCCAGAAGCGCTCGATGTTCTTGACCGTGAGGCCACGTGCAAGGCCGTCGTTTTTGGAGTTGTCGAGCAGGTCGAGCTTCACGGAGGCGTCATAACCGTAATAATTGAAGTCCAGCGTGTCGATGCCGGTGCCGCCGTCGAAGACGTCCTTGCCGGTGAACTCGTTTCGGGTGAACCCGTCATCTCCCGCCCCGCCCAGAAGCGTGTCGTTGCCGGCGTCGTCATAGAGGAAATCCTTTCCGTTCCCGCCATTGAGCGTGTCGTTGCCTGCATTGCCGCGCAGCACATCGTCGCCAGTGCCGCCGGTGACGACATCGTTGCCCTTCGTGCCGACGAAGTCGAGCGCCTCCATGCCGGAAAAGGATGTGGTGGCGTTCACCTTCACCGTGCCGGTGCCAAAGGAAAACTTGACGCCGGTCGTCAGGGCCGAGACATCGACATAGACCCTATCCGTGCCGCTGCCGCCTATCGCGGTATCGCCGCTGTTGATATGGACGTAGTCGTTGCCGGCACCGGCATCGATGGTATCGGCATCCGTATCGCTGTTCGTTCCCGCCGCCCAGATCGTGTCCGAACCGTCACCGCCCTTGAGATTGTCGCGACCGTTGCCGCCATAGATCCAGTCGTCTCCGCCGAGGCCTGAAAGCGTGTCGTTGCCATCATTGCCATCGAACGTATCGGAAAGATTGCCGCCGGTCAGCCTGTCGGCACCCGACCCGCCGGTGATGTCGACGCGTTCGAAATTCTTGAGCGTGGCGTCGCCATTGACCAGCGTGGCATTGGTGCTCAGCGTGAATGTCAGCGCCCTGGTGGTTTCGTTCCGGTCGATGACGGCCAGGTCCGTCCCGCTGCCGCCATCCGCGACGAGCTTTCCGAATGTATAACCAAGGCCGGCATTCAACTGCACGACATCGTTTCCGGCACCGAGATCAAGCGTCGTCGTATCGCCGCCGCTATGTGCTTCGAAGACCGAAAGATTGACCTCGTCGTCTCCGTCCCCGGCAGAGAAATTGTTGTTGCCGCCGAGATCGTAAAGAACGTCGTCGCCCTTGCCGGCAACGATCTTGTCGTTGCCGAGCCCGCTGTCGAGCACGTCGTCGCCGGCGCTGCCGAAGAGCTGGTCGTTGCCCTTGTCCGACTTGAACCACACCTGCTTTGCATCTCCTGCTTTCAGCACGTCGTTGCCATAGGCGGTGAAGACGTTGAAGATTTCGGTATCTGCAGCAAACGAACCGTTGGAGAGCGTGCCCTTACCGTTGACGACGTTGAAGGTATATCCGGTCGTCTGGTAACCGGAGACGTCGATATAGACGGTGTCGATGCCGGAGCCGCCATAGATCGAATCCTTGCCGCCGGACGCGAAAATCGTATCGTTGCCCGCCTCGCCATAGAGGGTGTCATCGCCTGCGCCGCCATCGATATAGTCGTCTCCGGCGCCTGCCTTGACGGTGTCGTTGCCATCGTAGGTGACGATGTGGTCCTTGCCGTCGAGCGTCACGATCGTGTTCTTGGCGTTCGTGCCATAAAGGTCGTAATTCTCGATATTGACGATGGTCGAGCCGTCGGCCAGCGTGTTTACGACCGTGGACGCCTTGGCGGTAAAATTGCCTTCGATATTGCGGATTTCGAGCTCGTCGATGCCCGCGCCGCCGTCGATCGTATCCTTGCCGTTGAACAGCGTCATCAGGATCTGGTCGTCGCCCGTGCCGGCATTCACCTTGTCGATACCGGCGCCGGTGATGATGTAATCCTCGCCCGCACCGCCGTTCAGCGTATCGTTGCCATCGCCGCCATGAACGTAGTCGTCGCCGTTACCGGCTTCGAGCGTATCGTTGCCGTCCTCGCCATAGAGCGCATCGTCGCCGTTGCCGCCGATGACGGTATCATTGCCGAGGCCGCCTTGAAGATTGTCGTCGCCGTAGCTGCCGTCGAGCCGGTCATCGCCTTCACCGCCATAGACGTAGTCGTCGCCCTGGCCTCCGTAGAGCATATCCTTGCCGGCGCCGCCATCGAGCTGGTCGTCGCCGCCATTGCCGTAGAGCTTGTCGTTGCCCGCCTGACCGTTGAAGCGGTCGTTCCAATGACCCCCGGTCAGCGTGTCGGCAAAATTGGTGGCGGAGACCCAATATTGCTCGATGCCCTTGACGGTAAAGCCGAACATATTGACCGACTTTGTCGGATCCTGCACCGTGAAGGTAATGCCGGCTGTGTTGTATTGCAGGTTGAAGTCGACGGTGTCCGTACCCAGTCCGCCGTCGATGATGTCGCCTTTCCAGTCGCCGATATTGTAATCGGTGAAGCGGTCGTCCCCCAGTCCACCCGACATCGTATCGGCGCCGCCGCCGCCCGAAAGGACATCATCGCCCTGGTCGCCCCACAGCTTGTCGTTGCCGAGATCGCCGTAGATATTATCGCCCTGGAAGCCGCCGATGATGGTGTCGGTGCCGTCCCCGCCCATGAGGGTATCCGCTCCGAACAGTCCGTAGATCTTGTCGTTTCCTCCCTGGCCGTAAATGTAGTCATAGGTATTTTCGCCCGTCAGCGTTTCCGATGCTTCCGTCCCGTATTTAGTCGCCACTTTGCTCACCAATAGTCTGTGTTTTTGACAATAACGGCTGATCGCCACCGACATCGCGGATGGCCGAAGAGACGCAATGATGGAACGTTGAAGGCCGAGCCACCGCAGTTCCCCAGCGAGCTTGTCCCGCCGTGATCGGGTCTATTCCAAGCGGAGAACGGACCCTGTCACCTCGGTAACAGCGGGATTGCAGGCCAGATCAGGTGACGTGGTGGCTTTTAAGCAGAGGCGCCGCAGATTTTCCTTCAACTCGTTGCTGCAATAGCGCGCGCGTTTGAGGGCGCCGAACGTAGTCGCCTCTCGGCAGGATTAGCTCGTCAATCAATGGTAGTACTCACGGATTTTTTAGTCTCGCCAGAAGGCGGTAAAATATTCCATGTAAGAAAAACAAATTATTTGCGAATAAACCCGAAACCGCCCGCGTTCGTTATTTGTAGACGACTTCAGAGAGTAAGCCGTTCAGGAAATTGAATGGAATATCCCGAGGCGAAATCACCTTTCGCCGCGGGCGTGAATTCTTATTCTCTGTTCCCTACTGCGCATACCCAGATGCCGGGTTTGTATTCGGACCGTTCGCGTTGTCGAGGCGGTCCGATGAGCGACGTCGAATGCCGTCGCATCAACCGGTGGCTTTACCGAAATCACGCTGAATTCCGATCGACCATATCAGTTCAGGAGTGCTACCGATGACCGTTACCACCACTTTCAACAACACCACCACGACCTTCCAATTCGGTGTCAATACCTTCACGCCCGGCAATCAGATTTTGCCGGATGTACTGGGCCTCGACAATGGCGGTTTCGTTGCCGCCTACAACACCGCAAATGGCAACTTCATCCTTTTGAATTTCTACGACGCCAATTCCAATGCGGTCGGAGGATTTCAGATTCCCTACGATGATGCCAATACCGAGCCACCCGGTAAACCCTCGCTGACCAAGCTCGCCAATGGCAATGTGCTGGTCGTCTGGGACGACAATAATCCCGCTGAAACCGCCATACTCGGCCGCATCTTCGACCAGAACGGCAATGCCGTCGGCGGCGAGCTGACGCTGAGCGGCTCCTCTATTTCGTTCGAAGATCCGGTTACCAGCGCCCTCAGTGGCGGCGGCTTTGCCATAAGCTTCACGTTCGGCGGCAACATTTTTGTTGGCCGCTACAACGCGTTCGGCTCCCAGTTGGGTACCTTCACTCAGGTCAACACCGTCGCAACGACCGGGACCCAGAACGATGCTTCCATCGTCGGCCTGGCTGACGGTGGCTTCGTTGTCACCTATACCGATACGAACCCGGCCAGCCAGCCGCTCAGGGCCGTGATCTACAATGCCGATGGCTCCGTGCGCACCGCCGATTTCCTGATCGACAGCATCGGTGACAACACGCAATCGTCATTGACCGCCTTGCCGAACGGCAACTGGGCCGTGGTCTACGCCGATTCCGGCTGGTCCGAAGGCGGCACGCTGGGCAACGGCATCACGCTTGAGATCTTCAACGCCAACGGCGTCTCCCAGACCGGTTTCATACACGTCAACACCACGAGCACCGTCGATGAAGTCGATCCCGACATTTCGGTCCTGTCGAACGGATTCATCGTCGTCAGTTGGACGCGACCTTTCAACGCTACCACTGACGATATCTTTGCCCGCATCTTCGACCAGAACGGCAACGCGTTGTCGGCAAACCTGGCGAGTGAATTCGCGATCGCCGCTGAAGGTGCCGACCGGGATATCTTTTCTGCCCTCGGCATGCTGAAAAACGGCAAATTCGTTACCGTATGGCAGGATGCCGGTGATACGGACGGCGATGGTGGCCGGATTACGGGTGAAGTCAACCAGCTCACCCGCACCAGCGTTAGCGACGCCGCTGGCGATACTATCCAGATTGATTCTCTGCGCGACTTCGCATCCGGCAATGCCGGGAATGATACGTTTAGAGGTGGTGGCCTCGATGCCTTCACCAATGACACGATCGATGGCGGCGCCGATTCCGACCGAATTCTTGCTACCGGCGATATCAGCCTCGTCAATACGACGGTCCTCTCGATAGAGGAAATCGAATTCGAGGCCGTGGCACCGGAAAAGCTCGTCATAGTGCGTGCCGATCAGATCGGCGCGGGTCTTGCGGCCAATCTCGTTCTCGATTTTGCAGCTATCGGCACGGCTGACCGCTTCCGCGTCGAAATGGGCACCGCCACCTCCGTCGATCTATCGCAGTTCCAGGTGCAGGATTTCAATCCAGGGGCCGGCGAGGGTGATCGACTGATCATCCTTGGTGATAATGACAATGAAACGATGCGCGGCACCTCCGTGCGTGACGAGTTGTATGGCACGGGCGGTAATGATTTGCTGGATGGTGGTGCCGGTGGCGACTATCTGTCTGGCGGAAGCGGCTCTGACCGCGTCACGTATGCCAACGCCACGGCGGGTGTGATTGCCAATCTGTCCAGTCCGGCCGGCAATACCGGCGAGGCGGCCGGCGATACCTACAACTCCATCGAAAATATGACTGGTTCTGCTTTCAACGATACCCTGACCGGCACGAGCGGCACTAACAGCATTCTTGGCGGGAATGGGAACGACCGAATTTCCGGTCTGAGTGGCAATGACAGGCTGTTCGGAAACGACGGGAACGACGTCCTGCTTGGTGGGGCAGGGGCGGATGACCTTTCCGGTGGCGCAGGATCCGACCGTGCGTCGTACGAGGCCGCCACCGCCGGTGTGACTGCCAGCCTGGCCAGTCCGGGGGGCAATACCGGCGAAGCGGCCGGCGATACCTACAACTCCATCGAAAACCTGACCGGTTCTGCGTTTAACGACACGCTGACGGGCAATAATGGTACCAACAGCATTATCGGCGGCAACGGCAATGACACGATTTTCGGGCTGGGCGGCAACGACAATCTGTTCGGGCAGGATGGTAACGACAACCTGATCGGGGGTGCCGGCGCCGATGCATTGTCTGGTGGCAATGGATCGGACCGGGCTTCTTATCAGACAGCAACGTCCGGAGTGGTTGCCAGCTTGACGAGCCCGGCAAGCAATACCGGTGATGCAGCAGGCGATACCTATTCGTCGATCGAAAACCTGACCGGTTCTTCCTTCAACGATACGCTGACCGGTAACGGTGGCGATAACATCCTCGTCGGTGGCGCCGGTAACGATACGCTCAATGGTCGGACGGGCAACGATACGCTGACGGGTGGCAGCGGAAACGACAATTTCGTTTTCAATACCACGCTCGGGGCAACCAACATCGACCATATAACCGACTTCAGCTTCGTCAATGACACGATCAGGCTGGACAATGCTATCTTCAACGCGATCGTGGGTGTCGGCGTGCTCAGCGCTGCACAATTCGTCTCTAATACCACCGGAGCAGCTGGGGATTCGAACGACCGTATCATCTACGAAAATGATACCGGGAAACTCTTTTACGACAGCAACGGTAACGCAGCGGGTGGATCGGTACTTTTTGCCACTCTTTCTCCTGGGCTCGGCATCACCAACGCCGATTTCTTCATCATCTAGGGACGCGCCGGCGCCCCATCGGCCTGACCAAAACAGCTCAAGGCGCCGGGTTTTCCGGCGCCTTGAGCTTGAGCAGTTTCAGTGGAGGCAATGTGATCCAGGTGGACTGTTCCATTTGTAAGCTTCGGACCGGGATGCGCCGGAAGGAACTTGGCTGGAACGCCGAGGGAGTGAGCAGCCGCCTACGTGACTCGATCCTGATCGGCAGCCGAACCCGAGCAAAAGTCGATTGAGACGCTCCGGGTGCCGAACTCAGTCGTCACCAGATCCCTTCCAGCTTTGGTAGTCAGCTGCCGTGCATCCGAAGGGTGCCGGGCCGTCGCCGAAGCGCTTCTGCAATTCACCGCAGCCCCATCGATTGAGGGCCTCGGGCATCATGTTGTTGATGTCCATCCCCGGCGAATTGTACTGGGAGGGCGCGCTCGTCACATACCAGAGCCAATAACCGAAAACGCCGCCGATGATGAGCAGCACGAGAAGGAGAAACAGGCCTAGTCTCCGTGCAATCGACATGCCCTTCCTTGCCGTGGCAGGAGAGGCGATTGTGGCCTGTTGGCCTGCGGAGGCCGTGGTTGCGTAGAGCGGGGCGAGCGCGTCGGCACGTTCCTGCTGCGACATCTCGATCCGCTCCAGCCGGTCATCCAGCAGAACGGGGAGCGACGTGTCCCCGTGCCAGACGGCAAGAGCAACCGCGTTGCTGCCGGCGTCGCCGACGATGATCGGCTCCTGTCCGGGCTCGAAGCGTGTGAAGGCGACCCGCTTTGTCTTCCGCTCGCTTATCTTGTCGGCATAGGTGACGGCCAGACGGTTGCGTTTCCGCTCCATGCCCGTGATCTCGACCGGGATGACGGTAAGGGGGGCAAGGTGCCGCAATTGGCTGCGGACGCGCAGGATGCGCAGGGTAAAGAAGATCATCGCCAGACCGCCGCCGCCCAGCAGAAGCGTAAACACGGCGAGTGTGATGATCCGGTTCCAGAGCATGTCCAGCCCGAGGCTGATCGTTGCGAGATCCGGATGATCCGCCGAGATGACAAGGCCGGTTTCGTAATCGCCGGTGTGGAAATCGACGAACATGACCTCGACGTTCTTGTCGTACCGCGTGCCGCCGTGCTCGTAGGAAAGATCGACCTCGCAGGTGGTGAAGACGGCTTTCCGCGTCGTGCAATTCCCATCAATATTGCCGTTTTCGATGGCGAGCGGATTCTGATTGATTTTGTAATCGCGCAGGATGCCCGGACCCTCCGTCACGAGCATGAAAACGGCAATCGCCAACAGGATGGGCGTGGAGAAATAGTAGGCGAGCGGTGTTGAAATGACCCCGCGCTTCAAAGCGAGAGGGCGGGCGGGAAGTCCGATCGTGGGAAAAGTCATGATTTGCCTGAAATGATTTCGCTTAGGGGTGCCGGCGGATAAGGGACGGCGGACGCTTCCGAAAAATTCGAAAGGAAACGGCATTAAACGAACAAGTGGCGCTTCGGGCCGGTTTATACCGTCGAGCAGTATGCCCCCAGGCTATTGCGAGAGGCTCGTTTGGGCGCGCAAGCGGACAATCCTTAACTGATGCCCGCATCCGTCCGGCGTCATCCGGAAATGGCCTTGTGGCAACGGGCCTTGTCACATCGCTGTCAATCTACGGGGATAGGGGAGCGCAGAAACTCCCGAAAGGATGCTCCATGAACGCCCTGGTTTCCGCCGCCGCCCTCTTCGCTGCAAGCTTCGCTATCCCGGCCTCAGCCGCAAATCTGGTGCTTTATACCAGCCAGCCGAATGAGGACGCGCAGGCGACCGTCGATGGCTTTATGGCCGCCAATCCCGACATCAAGCTTGAGTTCGTGCGAGACGGCACGCCAAAGATCATGGCCAAGCTCCAGGCGGAGATCGCTGCCGGCAACCCGGTCGCCGATCTCCTGCTGATTGCCGATGCTGTAACGCTCGAGCGCCTCAAGCAGGATGGCAAGCTGCTCGCCTATATGTCACCAGAAGCGGTCGACTATGATGCCATCCTCTATGACAAGGACGGTTATTACTATTCGACCAAGCTTATTACGACCGGTATCGTCTACAACACATCGGCCTCCACGAAGCCGACGAGCTGGCAGGATCTGGTCAAGCCGGAAACCAAGGGCCTCGCGACCATGCCGAGCCCGCTGACCTCGGGCGCAGCCCTCATCCACGCTCAGACGCTGACGGCCGTCGATGGCCTCGGCTGGGACTATTACAAGGCGCTTGCCGAAAACGGCACGACGGCTGCGGGCGGCAACGGCGCGGTTCTCAAGGCCGTAGCCTCGGGCGAAAAGGCTTATGGCATGGTCGTGGACTATATGCCGATCCGTGAGAAGGCAAAGGGCGCGCCGGTCGAGTTCGTCTTCCCGAAGGAAGGCGTTTCTGCGGTTACCGAGCCGGTCGGCATCCTGGCCTCCTCCAAGAATGCCGAGGCGGCCAAGAAGTTCGTCGACTATGTTCTCTCCGCGGAAGGCCAGGAAGGTTTCGTCAAGCTCGGCTATATCCCGGCGCGCAAGGGTATCGCCATGCCCGAAGGTTTTCCGGCACGCGAGACGATCCGCGTCCTGCCGCTTGATGCTGCAACGGCTTTGAAGAACACCGACGCCGACCTGAAGACCTTCTCAGGCTATTTCGGTTCGAACTGAGGCGCTAAGCCCTTTCATGCGCGGTTATGTTCGCCCAGGAAACAGCCAGCCCGCCTGGCTGTTTTCATTCATCGTCAGCGTCGTTCTCGTTCTCAGCGTGCTGCCGCTTGCGCGGCTTGCGATGGCGGGCATTGCCGCCTTTGCGGCCGACGGCGCGCTCGACATGTTCTCCGACGCCGCCCTCTGGTCGGCCATCTATTACACGCTGGTCACTGCCGTGATCGGCACCTTGATCTCGCTGGTCATTGGCACGCTCTTCGCTTTCCTCCTCACGCTGACCGATGTTCCAGGCAGGGGAGCGCTCGGCTTTCTTTTCGTGCTGCCGATGATGATCCCGCCACAGGTGACGGCGCTTGCCTGGGTGCAGATATCAGGCCCTTCCAGCCCCCTCCTGAAGGCGCTGCACATCGCTCCGCCTCTCGGCTCGCCGCAGCCTCTCTATTCTGCGGGCGGTATTGCTCTGCTCTACGGCGTACAGCATGCGCCGCTCGTCTATCTCGCCCTTCGTGCGGGACTGATGAGCGTACCGCGTGACGGCATAGAAGCGGCACGCCTGTCGGGTGCTTCGCCCTTTCGCACGTTCCGGGATATTGTGCTGCCGTTGGCGCTGCCGGGGATGATTGCAGGCGCCGCGATCGCCTTCGTCTCCTGCATCGGCAATTTCGGTATTCCCGCGATCCTTGGCATCCCGGCGTCGATCTATACGCTGGCGACGCTGATCTTCACGAAATTTTCCGCTTTCACCGATCGCACCTTCGGCGACGTCGCCATGCTTTCCGGCATCATTGCCCTTGTTTCCGTAGCGGGGCTTGCCGTGCAGGAGCGAGTGCTGAGCGGCCGCGACTATCGCATCCTCGGTCAGTCGGGTGCGACAATGTCCTTTCCCATCGGCCGGTGGCGTTTCGTCTTCGCGCCCTTGCTGGTGGTCCTGCTGTTTTTCATGCTGGTCGCCCCGTTCCTTGCGCTGGTCGCGGGCGCACTGGTTCCGGCATATGGCGTGCCGCTGACTTTTCAGACGATATCTTTCAGCGCCTTTCAAGAGGTGCTTGTGCGGCAGGCGGTCACGCGGACCGCCTTCGCCAACTCGCTGTTTCTTGCGACGGTTACCGCTCTTGGCCTCCTAGCCCTCTCGATGCTTGCGGGTTACGTGTTGACCAGAAGGCGCGATGCTGCTTCGCGCCTTATAGCGAGCTTCATCGAAACCTCCTATGCGCTTCCCGGCATCGTCGTGGCGATTGCTTTCATCCTTGTCTTCGCGGCCCCGCTGCCGGTCTTCAACGCGACGCTTTATGGAACCATCTGGATCATCCTCCTGGCCTATTTCGCGAGCTTCTTTGCGGTCAGCTTGAAACCGGTCGTCAGCGCCTATCGGCAACTGGATCCAGCGCTGGAGGAGGCCGCGCGGCTTGCCGGAGCGGGTTTCTTCCTGCGCCTGAGGGATGTTCTCGTTCCGCTCGTCGCGCCCGCGGCGGGGGCATCCGTCATTCTCGTCTTTCTCATCGCCTGCAATGAACTGACTGTCTCGGCGCTGCTATGGTCCGCCGGCACGCAAACACTCGGCGTTGTCATCTATAATCTCGATGACAGCGGCAGCTCCGATGCCGCGTCGGCCCTTTCCGTGCTCGTCGTCTTGATGGTCGTCGTCATGATGCTTTTGTTGGAAGGATTGGCAAAACACCTGCCGAAAGGATCGGTGCCATGGCGAAGCTGATTTTCAACAATGTCAGCAAGGATTTTGGCATTGGCCGGCCTGCCGTGAGCAATCTGTCGCTTGATGTGCGAGAGGGCAGCTTCCTGGCATTGCTTGGCCCTTCGGGCTGCGGCAAGACGACCGTGCTGCGCATGGTCGCCGGCTTCGAGACCCCCACCGACGGCGCGATCTTTCTGGGGGAGCGATTGGTGGCCGATGCTACACAATCTCTGCCGCCGGAGCGGCGCAACATGGCGATGGTCTTTCAGTCCTACGCGCTGTGGCCGCATATGAGCGTGGCGGACAATGTCGGCTATCCGCTCAAGGTGCGCGGTGTTTCGAAGGATGCCTATCGCAGCCGGATCCGCGAAGCACTCGACGCGGTGCGTCTCGCCGATCTTGCCGAACGCCGTCCCTCTGACCTCTCCGGCGGCCAGCGCCAGCGGGTGGCTCTGGCGCGCTGCCTCGTCACCCAGCCTGATGTGGTGCTTCTCGATGAGCCGTTGGCCAACCTCGATCGCCATCTGCGACAGGAAATGGAGGAAACGTTCCGGGACTTCCATCAACGGTCCGGCGCCACGATGGTCTATGTCACGCATGATCAGAGCGAGGCCATGGCGCTTTCTACCGATATAGCGGTCATGTCCGAGGGCAAGCTCCTTCAGGTAGCACCTCCGGAAGCGTTGTACGCGCGTCCGAACGGCCGTCTTGTCGGCGGCCTGATTGGTCGCGGCGCCATTCTGTCGATCCCGGCATCTGAATTGGTGGACAGAACACTCGAATGGGCCACCTTGCGTATGGCCTTGGAAGCACCCGTGCCGAATGGCCAGCCGGCTATGGATATTCTCGTTCGTCCAGAGAATGTTCATCTCGACGGCGAGGGGATCGCCGCCCGCGTCCGATCATCGTTCTACGAAGGTGAGCGCTATAGCCTGACGCTGGAATTGGCGAATGGGCAAACCCTTCGCGCCTTCAGCCGCCACGCGTCGAAGCCGGGTGACATATTGGGTGTGATCGTCGCGTCCGCCTGGCGACTGTAGATTTGCTCGAAGATCTGGAATGCGGCTCTTCGGGGCCGCAATCTGCCCTACGGGTGTCCACATTGCCCAAGAGTGATGTGCAACGTGCTGAAATTACCCAAACTTCTGCCGCGTCCAGTCGTCTAGCCGCTCGCTCAGTTGCTGGCGTTGGTCGTCTGAAAACGAGCGGACGATGTCCTGAAGCTGTTTCAGGGCGTCCTCACGCCCCTCGCGCGAGGCGAGGGTATACCAGAACGCCGCTTCCATCGGGTCCGGCTTCACGCCCTTTCCCTCGTTGTAGATATTTCCGAGATTGATATAGGCGGCGACGGCGCCGAGCCTGGCCGCACGAAGGAAGATGTCGCGTGCGATCGTGTTGTCTTGCTTGAGGCCGGTGCCCTGCATGTAAAGCGTGGCCAGATTGACCATGGCGTTGCGATCGCCGAGGTTCGTTCCGCGCTGGAAGAAGTCGATGGCCTTGGGGACATCGACCTTCGTTCCGAAACCGTTGAGGTGTATGAGCCCGATCTTGTCGAGTGCGGATGACCAGTTTTGGTCTCCTGCCAATGTCAGCCACTTCAGCGCCTGCTTGTAATCCTGCTTCACGCCCTGGCCTTGCATATACATATACCCGACATTGCTCTGGTCTTCGACGTGACCAAGTTCGGCGGCATGCAGATACAGCTCGAAAGCCTTCGACAGGTCCTTTTCGACACCAAGACCCTTGCGATAGAGGTTGCCCATATTGTGATAGGCGGCGAGATTGCCGGCCTTCATCGCAACTTCGTTGAGTTTCCGCGCCTCGTCACCGCGCCCCGCCTTGTCGAGCGCCCGGGCCAAAAGCGTTTTGAACCGCATGGTCGAGGGATCCTGCTTGATCGCCGCCTCGCAGGCCGGGATGGCGACATTTGGATCCAGATTGGCGTAATCGACGCTCGGCCCGATCCGCTCGGGATCAGAGGGATGTGCGGCGGCGAGATCGCAAGGTGTTGCTTCGATGATAGCCTTTTCGCCGGCTTGCGGCTGCAAGACGATATCGGAAATCAGCGACGAGTTTTCCCAGGGAAGCTGCTTGCCTTGCGTGGCCTTCACGACCTGGGCGCGGGCGCGCTTGAAGACGGATTCGATCGATTGTCCGGGTTCCACCAGCGCTGCTGCAAGCGCCGTCGTATAAGGACTGTTCTTGCCGTCGCCATCCTGCGCGACCGAGCCCGGCGACGTCGAAAAGGCGATCAAGGTCCCGATCTTGTTGCTTTCGATGCGCGCAAGGCCGCGCGTCGGTGCGCCGCCGATCGACCGGCTGACGCTCTGGAACGGATTGTCCCGGCAGGCGTCGAGAATGAAGATCAGCGAGCCCGCCTGAGAGGTCTCGAACTGCCGCACCACTTCGTTTGCCGCGATCGTGAACCAGGGCAGGTCATCGACCGATTTCAGGGCGGCATCGACCGGAATAAGGTAGTTTTCCTCATTCGCCTGTACGCCATGCCCGGCAAAATAGATCACCACGATGTCGTTGGGCTGAATTCGCCCGCGAAAATCAACCATTGCGCGGCCCATCGCGGACTTGTCCGCGTTGATGACCGTGGTCACGTCAAACCCCACTTTACGCAGGGAAGCGGATATAAGCTCGGCGTCGGCGATGGAGTTCTTCAATAAAGGCAACGACTTATATGTCATGTTGCCGATCACGAGCGCGATCTTGCGGCCCGTCTTATCGTTTTCCGCTGCAAAGACGCTGCTGCAAAAAATGATGAGGACAACCAGAACAGACGACATCAGGAATCTGATGAATTTCACTGGACGACCTCTTCATCTGGGCGCGGAACCAAGAGACGCGTCAATAGTTGGATTTTCCCTCGCCGCTGGTGGAAACGTGCCTCTTCTTCTGCCGAGGCTGTTTCTGCTTCGGCTCGACGCAGCGCTGGTTGACCACGCCTTCACTGGTGTTGCAGATTTCAGGCTTACCGGCGGATGTCTCGCACCCGCTCAAGACCGCGGTTCCTGCCAGCATGGCGACCAGAGCTGTTATTTTACCCGTCAAAAACTTCGTCATAATGCACCGAGTAACGAGAGGGAAAGTACATATGGACGTCAAGGTAAATTGCGTATCTTCTAATGGATTGTGCTAAGCGAAACCCTTTCTGTCAACCGGAAAGACATCGCCGACGGCCTTCGGAATGGCAGAAAATGGGTGGAAATCTTCAGTCCGTGGCGAAGCTTCGATACCCTTGCCGGCATGGAAATACGCCGCCGCTACTGTCCTGCAATTGTAGAATTCCCGATCCGCATATAGCGTTGCTTTTGCAGGCGCAGTTCGGATCGCGCGACAAGCCTGTCGGGCAGGATGACGAGGAATTCCGGGGGGCCGTTTGCTGTTTCTGAAGGGCGATGATGCCAAAGCGCTTCGGCAGCGCGCGCTGCAGGATCCGTTGGCGGCAAACTTGGCGCAAGCTGTCGTGGGCCAAGCGCAGGCAATCCTGTCCGAGCCGGTCATCGAGCGCCGTTTCGAGGCCGGGCGTCCCGTCATGCTACCCACATCGCGGCTGATGGCAGACCGCGCCTTCGTTTTGGGTATCGCGTTTTTTCTGACCGGTGGCCAGATTTATCGGCGGCGGCTGATTGACGAGATGCTGGCGGTTTCGGCCTTTCCCGACTGGAACATGACGCATTTCATCGATGCCGCCGAGATGCTGGCCGCCGTTGCGATCGGCCGCGACTGGTGCGCGCCGTTGCTCACTACTGGAGAGAAGCGTGTCATCGACACGGCGATGGTCGAATTTGCGATGAAGCCGGGGCTTTATTCGTTGATCGACAGTCCGAAATGGCCGCGGATACGGACCAACTGGAATATCGTTTGTAGTGCCAGCCTGATCATCGGCGCCCTTGTTGTCGATGACACTCACCAGGAGATCAGTACTGACGTCCTCGAACGGGCTTGCGCTGCCATCCAGATTGGGCTCGCGGCCTATGGTCGCGATGGCGGTTGGCCTGAGGGCGCCGGTTATTGGGAATATGCGACCCGCTTTGCCGTTCTGGCCTTTGCCGCACTGGAGAGCAGGGGCTGTACCCTGTTGAAAATCGAGAATTTTCCGGCGCTTCTCGACACTTGGCGGTTCGGGCGGGCACTGACCGCGCCCTCAGGCCTGGTCTTCGATTCCGGCGACAGTCTTGCCCTTGGCCGGCGGCTGCCGGTCTATGGCTGGCTTGCGAACAGAAGCGCCGATGCCGGTGCTGCCGATTGGCAATGGCGAGCGCCGGGAGATCGTCATCCTCTCGACCTGCTATGGTTCGCGCCCGCTCCGATTGGGATTGCAGAAGCACGATCGGATGTCGAAGTCTTTCGCGATGCCGGCTACGCGGTGGTGGCAGGAGAGGGTGGCACCTATCTCGCGGTCCGCGGCGGGTCGAACCGTACCAACCACGCCCATCTCGATCTCGGCACCTTCATCCTGGAATGCGACGGCGTCAGGTTCGCCAGCGATCTTGGACGGGAAGATTATGCGGTGCCGGGCTACTTTAAGGCCGAGACCCGTTTTACCCATTTCCGTACCCGCACCCGCGCCCACAATACGATAGGTTTTGCCGGACGCGATCAGTCGCTCGATGCCCGCGCCGACTTTGTTGAATGCGAAGGTGAGAGACAGATCGCCTGCCATATCCGCGACCCGGATGCGCCTTACGAGCATTTCCGCGCTTTCAAGGTCCTGAATGACAGGTCCGTCATCGTCATCGACCGTCTGCGGCCTGCCAAGGAGATGACGACACCCGTCGAGATCATGTGGAATCTCTACACGCAGGCGGTCGTGCGCGCGGGTGAAGCGAGCCTGGAACTGACGATCGGCGACAAGACGATGTACCTTGCCATTCAACAGCCGGAAAAGGCTTCGTTGACCGTCGAAACAGTTTCGGAATTGGGGTCCGGGGCGCATGCCTTCAATCGTATTTCGCTGCGGTTGGAAGCGTCGCGCGACGTTACGATTGCCGCGATCTTTTCAGGCACGCCGGCTCATGATGGAACAGCCGAGATAGACGGTCTTGACCGGTGGCTTGAAGAAGTGATGCAGCCGGCCCTAGTGTAGAAATCGGAGCCCGCTCATGGAGGAGGCCGAGGATGCGTTTCTTCAGCACGTTGTTTAAAGCTGCGTCGAAGCCCCGGCAAGCCGTCGAACCTACCTTGTCGCCCTCCGACGCTCCCGCGACGCGACAGCTCCTGCTGGTGACGATATTGGGTGCCGAGCCGGCGAGAATCGCTGAGATCGTCGAGAGGACATCGGCGGCTCATCCTGGCATAAAGATCGTCTATGTAACGGATACGCTCGACTTCGCAATCTTCCGGGAGCGGAAAGCGACGTTCGAATATATTCCGTCCCTCTCGGAGCAAAACCGGCATGCGGAAGCGATGAATTGGCCGCGTTACCTGAAGCGCCGCTGGGAGCTCATCGAGGCCAAGTGGGCGCCGACGCAGTCGGTGGCTTACGGGCTCAATTTCGACCGTCTGCTTGCCGCATCCGAACGGGCGGGCACGGCGGGCAAACACTAGCCGGCCCGAATGGTCATGCGCCCTGACAACGTCCTTTTTGCATCCTCGAACGGCATCGGTCTCGGCCATCTCGCTCGCCAGATGGCCATAGCGGATAGGCTGGCTGCGGGGCAGCGCTCCGTTTTCCTGACGATGTCCTACGCGGCAGCGACACTGAAGCAGGCGGGTTATCTCTGCCTGATGACTGCGCATCACCGCAGCAACGGTTTGGAGGTGGAGGCCTGGAACGCGGCTCTCGAGCAGGAATATCTCATGACGATCGATGAACTCAGGCCAAAGGCCTTCGTTTACGATGCGACCGCCGTCTTCGGCGGCGTCGTCGAGATGCTGTATCGCGTGCCGAAGCTGACGTCGATCTGGATAAGGCGGCCGATGTGGCGTCCGGTGCATGCCCAGTTTCTGCAGCATTCGGCGCGGTTTACGCTCGTCGTCGAACCCGGTGAACTGGCGGACGAGCTGGATGATGGCCCGACGAAGGCAGTTCAGTCCGAAACCATGCGGGTTTCGCCCATTCTGCATACGGATCCGGGCGACCGGCTGACACGTGACGCGGCACGGCAGGCTCTTGGCTTGCCTTTGGATGCAGTCGTCATCTGCCTGCAGATTTCCAACGGCGGTGCCTATGACCTCGGGGGCGTCCGCGCTTCCGTCATCGAACGGTTGCTGGCCCTGGACAATGTTTTCGTCGTCGAATTTCGCTCAGCGCTCGTGCCGGCGGCGGACAGTGCCGACAATCCACGACATTTGATGTTGAACCTGTTTCCCGCCTTTCGCTACAGCGCTGCCTGGGATGCCGCGATATCCGCAGCAGGTTACAACAGCTTTCACGAAAACGTTCTCGGCGCCGTGCCTACTCTTTTCGTGCCGAACGAAGGCGACGAGATGGACATGCAGGCGACAAGGGCGCGATGGGCAAAACAGCAAGGCTGCGGGCTGATGATACGTCGCGAGGAAGCCGGAGAGCTCGATGCCGCTCTTGAGCAGCTGCTCGATGCCGGTGAGCGGGACGCGATGAGAAACCGCTGCCGGTCGATCGAATGGAGCAACGGTGCGATAGCCCTCGCACGTCACATCGATGCGCTACCGTCCGTGACCTGAAAGGGGAGTGCCAGTAGCAGGGCATCCTCCATCTGATCATCGGCCGGAAAGCCGAAGATGCGCGTCACAGGGAGTAGGCCGGCACAGGGCTGCGTTCGATCTCGACATTTTCCGCCGTGGGCGGAAAGTTCGCAAGCCGCTCATCGACATCGAACAGTTTTCGGTGCGTTCCCTGGTCGCCGCGCGCCTTCTCGAAGATGGCGATCGCGCCGGCGCTCTCAGCGACGGTTGCAGCATCGAAGGATTGCCGGCGCAGTGCGACATCCAGGGCTTCGTAAAGTGTGTCGAACAGCTTTTCGCGGTCGTTGCGGATGATGAAGTCCATCCAGCGGCGACACCAGTCGTCCTTGACGGCCTGCGGCAGAAATTCGACCGCCATGAAGTTCGTGGCCTTGCGCGGAAACATCAACTTTGCCGTGACCTTGAGATGACGGTCGATGGCAAATTGCAGGAGATCGCCGAGATGCAGGAGGCCGAACGATGTCAGGGTCACGTCGAGTGCGATGTCTATCGACGGCGATTTCCGTGCCAATGCGATCAGAGCGTCCATGTTCTCGGAAAAATGTGCGGTCCTGAAACCGCTGCGGATATATTCGCCCGCCATGCCCAGACCATCCACCGACGCCTGCACCGTGACATGCGAGAAATGCGGCCAGAGGTCTTCGACCGTCTGGCCCTTGAATTTCAACATGGTCAGATTGGTGTTGTAGGCGACATCGGTATGCCGGGCGTGGCCCGTGCTGATGAGCTCGTTCATGACGGTCCAATGGGTCTCGTCGAACAGCGGCTCACCGCCGGCCCAATAGAGATGGCTGATCGTTCCCGCGCGCGCGGCCGCGATGAGTTCGTCCCGCGCGATCGACTGCGCCTCGTTGCGCGCCTCGATATAGCTTCTGTCCCAAAATGTCGGATCGCGGTCGAGTTTCTGAAGTTCCGGATCGCGGCGTATTTCCATCTCGAGCGTCGTCGAGTAACGCGGGCCGCAGATCCGGCATTTCAGATTGCAGGTCGATGAGCGATAGTCGAACGTAAAGGGTTCGAGGCTCGTCGATCCGTCGGCATTCGTTGCGGCAATGGCAGGGCCAACCCATTCCGGCCAGCGCGCCATCATCTGATCGCGATAGGTGATGGCGCGGTTGGATTGCTGGCTGCAATCGCTGCACCGCGGAAGAAGTTCGCCCGCCAGCATCTGGCGGCGCACCTGCTTCATTTCCTCGGAGTTCCAATAGTCCGCCAAACGGTTTTGGGCGGGGCTGGGCGCGTTGCCGAGATTGACCGTATCGACGCAACAGAGCTTTCGGTGCCCTTGCGCCGTCACATGGGCATGAATCCAGGGGATGAGACAGAAACCTTTGGGAATCTGATGCATCGTCTTGCCTCACCTGCTGCTCGCCCGAATTATGTCGGCTCCCAAAAGCAAGTCAATGCGCCGACAAGGATCAGCCCTCCGGCCTTTTGCCCTTGCGGCGTGCCTCGCTAGTGCTCTTTGTCGCGTCCCGTCACGTCCCAGTCGGTTCGAACCAACCGCGCATGATCTTCCATATATCGCGCGATTTCCCGCGCGCCATTTTCCCATTCGATGGCGCGGCAGCGGCCGGCGATGCGGGCGTGCTCGTTCGCATCGAGCAACTGCTCGACATGGGCCTTCACATGGGCAAGGTCGTAGTCCCGGCGCATCAGTAAACCGTGACCGGTCAGTTCAGCCCAACGCGCGCGGTTCAATTGAAGGTCCATTTCGTCAGCCTCGTTTGGCACGAAGAGCGTCGGAATGGCTCCTAAAACCTGCTCGTGGAATGCGTTGTAACCGGCCGCCGTCACGGCCGCATCGAAAGCCCGGCTGTGGCGGAAGCTCGGGAAGAGCTCGGCGACCCTGTGGCGCGGATGCGTGGGCGCTGCGGCCGCCGCCTCGGCGGCGATCGGTGACCGCAGGTCGAGAAGCAGCGTGTCGGGCCGTTCGAGCACGGCGTCGATGATTGCCTTGCGGACCGGCGTCATGTCGAAATTCGCACCCGAGCCAAGTTGCAGGGCGATGACCAGCAGGTCTTCCGGCAAGTCGAGAGCGGCCCGCGCTGCGGCGCGGCTCATGCGCTCGTCCGGTTCGATATGCAGCACCGGCGGCACCAGCAGCACTCGGCCGCGTTCGGCCGCCGTGGGGCCGTGATCGAAATCCTGCGCCAGTTCCGCCGGCTCGATGATGGCATCGAAATGGTGGGACATCTCCAGGAATGTCCGATGGCTCTCGCGCCACATCGGTCGTCGCACCCACACCGAAAACGTATTCGGGAACATTCGCAGCGCCTGCACTACGCCGTCGAAGACGGCGGTCGCGTCATAAGCGAAGACCGCGGGCTTCAGATGCGCCAGAAGGTCGAACATTTCTTCGGCAAGTGTGCGGTTCCAGTCGTCCGAATGCGCATCCAGATGGCGATGATAGGTGAGGAAATGCGCCTGGTATCCTTCGCGGACCGCTGCCTTCATCGAGTAGGACATGGTCGCAAAGACGGATCTCAGGTCCAGTGGCAGATGCCGCGCGATGGCGAGTTGCTGTGCCAGATGCCCGACGCCGATGCCGTTGGATGAGGCAAACAGGACGTTTCGTGTCGGCAGCGGTGCGGAGATCGCGCTGGCTTGCGACGCCGGTACGTCAAATGCCTGCCGCACCCGATCAATCCGGCCTGAATAAATTTCGGCCGAGCACATGTCGACGGCGAAGGCGCGCGCCCTTGTGCGCTGTGCCGCATAGGCGGCGGGATCGTTGACGAAGCGATCGATAACTTTTTCCACATGCGCGGGCATAGCGTAGATGGCGGCGGTCCCGAAGATCGTCTCGAAATGCGGTGGTAGTATCACCACCAGTCCGACGGCAAGCGCCTCCAGAATGGTGCGACCGAAGGCTTCGGACCATTTGTTGTCGTGATAGTAGACGTAGAAATCCAGGCTGGCCAGGAATTCGGCGATTCCAGTCCAGGCGAAGGGAATGAGTTCCCAGTTGCCGGGAAGCGCGCCATACATGTCCTCGAGATAGTCGTCCGCCCCGAGAACCCTGATATGATACCGTTCGCCGTTGGCAGGATAGGCCCAGAGGGCCTCCTGTTTCGAAGGCCATTTCAACCGGTCGGGGCGTGAATGCCGGCCGATGACGATCGGCGTACCGATAGGGCGTGCGTCGCGCATCGGCCAATCGTCGAGATCGATCAGGTTCATCCAGTCCTGGTCGAGAAGCGAGGACTGCGGTGGCAGCGTCCGAGGCAGGCTGTAACGGACCACGCCGCTGACGGGGGCGAAGGCTGGCGCCAGTCCAAAAGAATCCTGGCAGTTGCGGCTGATGGCGGTGAGATCGTATTGCCGCGTTCCCTCGCGGTCGAACATCGGGTGATGCAGCACCATGATGAGTGCACGGGTCTCGATGCGCAGCGGCGTGCTCGGGCGGTTCGCCATGATCGTCGGATGATGGATCAAGACGATCCCCGCCCGCATCGGCACGGAGGGATCGACGCGCTCGACCACGCCATCCTCCAACAGGCTGCGGATATCCGGGTGCATCGGGAAGGGAAGTCCAAGCAGTGGTCCTTTGACCGTCATCAGCCCGCAGCGCATGCCGGCCCGCGCCGCCGCCCGCATCTCCACTGCAACCGCCGTCGACGTGCCGCCCTCAAACCGTGCATCGGCGACAAACAGGATATCGAAATCAGTGATCATGCCGCGCCACCCCCTGTCCGGCCGTTGGGCGCCGACGCGAGATAGTTTTCGGCATTCTGCCCATAGGCAAGAACATGCGCCGGCCGCCATTTGGTCAAAAGCAGCTTCCACCGACCCCTGAGATAACTTTCCCAGTTCATACTCTCCAGGTGCATGCGCTGCTCATGTATCGGCGGCAGATATTCGAACATGACGCCCTGATGGCGAAAGCGCATGAAGTCGAGGTCGTCGGTGATATAGACCAGGCGGTGGGTGCCTGAAAATTTGGCCTTCGTCACAGTGATGATTTCATCGATATGAGCAGGATCGACGCCGAGAACAGTAATCATCACCACGGAGATATCAGGCTGCGAGGCGTAGATGTAAACCGATCCAGGTTCTGGATCTCCCGCTCTCGAATGGTCTTCTTTCTTTAAATGCAAAAGCCATTTCGTGATCAGGCTCAATTTTCGCACCCCGGCAAAGCAGATCTGTATTATTTAAATCATGCGCGCCGAGGGCCGTAAACTGTCTTCCGCAAAGCCCTCTCTTATGTCCGCATCGGCTCTCCGGTGTTTGACATCTGCATCAGTTCACGCCGCGGTAAACGATGCCTCGTGCCAGCCAGCAGCCGACGACAAGACCCGTTACCGCGCCGCCCGAGTCTCGCTGGATCAAGACCGTCCAGTCGCCGGGGGCGGCGGCGTCCAGGGCGCGGCGGCTGGTGATGACAAAGACGTCTTGCGCCAATGCATACATTCGCTCCATCGGCCCCTTGCCATAGAGCCCCTCGAAGACGGCGAAGGCGGCGCCATCTCGCACCTCGATTTCCATGAAGGCATCGAGTTCGTCGGACCGGTAGCGCCCCGCGATCGGTGTGGCGTCCACCCACTCCACCGGCTCAAGCCGGCGTGCCGTCACGGTAAGGTTTTCGCTTTGCCGCTCCATGACGAGATGGCCGTCTTCCCTGCGCAGGCTGAAACCCTGCCCACGCGCCACGCCGTCCGCCGTTACGGTCGCCAGTGCGGAAGACGGGCCGTACCACAGCTTCACGCCGCCGGCATCCGCGGATGTGCGCACGATAAGCCCCTGCGCCTCATCCAGCCACAACCCGTCCCAATCCGTTGACGGAATGGTCTCGGTGCGGTTCTCGCGGCCGAGCGCGGCATCGGCGAGTGCGGCAGCCGCCGCGAAGCCGCTTGCCCCATGATTGAACATGACGACCACGGACAGGCGTTCCGCCGCGACATGCATGCGATAGGAACTGAACCCGCGCAGGCCGCCGCCATGGCCGGTGAATTCGAGGCCGTTATAGACGTCCCGCCGGAGGCCGTAGGCATAGGTCGCGGGCGTGCCATCCGCGTAGAAGGCGGGTGCTGAGAGGCGATTGTAGAGACCGTCAGGCGCGTCTCGCGTGGCGTCGATATGGCATTCCCATGCGAGCATGTCATCGAGCGAGGCGGCAATGCCGGCATCGCCGAACCAGTAGATGCCATTGTCGGCCGGCAGGAAGCCGGTATCGTCATTTCCTTCATAGCCGACGACGCCATCAACTGGCACGCGCGTATTCGCAGACAGGACGGCCGTGGACATTCCGGCCGGCGCAAACAGCCTCTCCCGGAGAAGGTCGGCATAGGCACGGCCGGTGCCGCGCTCGATAAGCTCGCCGAGGATACGGAAATTACCGTTGCTGTAGGAGTAATGTGCGCCGGCGGGAAAGTGCCCGGTCTTTGCGCTGGCGATGAGGGGCAGGGCATCCTCGCGACGGAATTCGGTTTCCGGATAGGCGCCGTGCAGCACGGTCAGCGCCCAATAGTCACGCAGGCCCGACTGGTTATGGCAGAGTTCGGCAATGGTCGGCAGTCGGTCGCGATAGTCTGGAAGATAGTCGCGCACCTTATCGTCCAGCGCGGCGGGATCGCCGAACTGGTCGAGCAGCAGCGCGCAGGTGAACTGTTTCGAGATCGAACAGATCGGCAAGCGTGTTTGCGCCGTCATCGGCAAGCGGCGATACATGTCGGCAAAACCCCAGGCGCGGCGCGCCACGACCTTGCCGTCCTTGACGATGCCAGCCACGCCTCCCGGTCCGCGAAAACGAAGGGGAAGGCGGTTCAGCGCCCGGTCGAGCGCCGCGGTATCGAGCATCGTCATCGTTCTACCCTGTCAATCCGCCGAACGGAACTCGAGATGCGTCCCGGGTTCGGCACGGGCAAGAAACGCCAGCAGATCGCCCTTGGCAAGAGCCGCGCAGCCTTCCGTGGGGGAATAATCCGGGCGGGCTATGTGCAGGAAAATGGCACTGCCGGCGCCGGGAACCGGCGGATCGTCATTGTGGCCGAGCACGACGACGATGTCGTAGAGATCGTCCTGCCGCCACATCTCTTCATGGCTTGCCGCGAAAGGGCGGGTGACGGGGCGGTTATAGTCTGCGTGGGCAGGATCATCGCACCAGCCGTCCATCTCCGCGATTGCCTGCGTCGGGAAGGGCGACACCGGTTTTTCGATGCGGTCCGGGCGATAATATACCCTGCGGATCGGCCATCGACCGATGGGACTGACGCCATCGCCTTCCATCTTCTCCAGCTGTATGCCGCTGCGCCCCACGGCCGAGCGCCAGATCCGGTCGCCGTAGCATGCCTGCCAGCGCTCGCCGTCCGAGGTCACGATCAGATCCATAGGCGTTCCTTTGCGGTCCATGGGAAACGGCGGGCCGCAAGGATATGCGGATCGGTGAGACAGCTTAGCCGCTGTCTCACCCATTTCAATGGTCAGCCGAGAATGCTCTTCACTGCCTCGGCCGCGGCCTTCACGACGATGTCTGCCTCTTCGCGAGTAAGGCAAAGCGGTGGCGCGAAGCCGAGGATATCGCCTTGCGGCATCGCACGACCGATGATGCCGCGTTCGAGAAGGGCGGCGGAGACCTGCGGGCCGATCTTTTTGCCCGGATCGAAGAAGACGCGGTCGTCCTTGTCCTCGACGAATTCGATTGCTGCCATCAGGCCGTCACCACGCACGTCGCCGACATGCTTGTGATCGCCGACGGCCTTGGCGAGCTCGCTGCGGAAATAGGCGCCCGTCGAACCGGCATTTTCGACGAGGCCGAGTTCGTCGATCAGTTCGAGATTGGCGACGCCGGCGGCGGCGCAGATCGGATGCGAGGAGTAGGTCCAGCCATGGCCGATGGCGCCGAGTTCATCCGAACCCTTGACGAGCACATCCCATACCTTGTCCGAGACGATGGTGCCGGAGAGGGGCGCGTAGGCCGAAGTCAGACCCTTAGCGATGGTGATAAGCGCCGGTTTCATGCCGTAATGATCCGAGCCGAACATCGTGCCGAGGCGCCCGAAGCCGGTGACGACCTCGTCGGCGACGAGCAGGATGTCGTATTTGTCGAGCACGGCCTGGATTTTCTGCCAATAGCCCTTCGGCGGCGGCACGATGCCGCCGGTGCCCAGGATCGGCTCGCCGATGAAGGCGGCAACAGTCTCCGGCCCTTCGGCAAGGATCATCTCTTCCAGCTTGTCGGCGCAATATTGCGAGAATTGTTCCTCGTTCATCGTGTGGTCCGGCCGACGGAAGAAGTAGGGAGCCTCCGTATGCAGGATCGGCGCGCGCGGCAGGTCGAAGGCATTGTGGAAGAGATGGAGGCCGGTCAGGGAGCCGGTCATGACGCCCGAGCCGTGATAGCCGCGCCAGCGGGAGATGATCTTCTTCTTCTCCGGGCGGCCGAGAATGTTGTTGTAGTACCAGATCAGCTTGATGTTGGTCTCGTTGGCATCCGAGCCGGAAAGGCCGAAATAGACGCGGCTCATGCCTTCGGGCGCGCGGTCGATGATCATCTTGGAGAGCGTGATCGACGCTTCCGTGCCGTGGCCGACATAGGCGTGGTAGTAGGCAAGGTTCTTCGCCTGCTCGGCAATCGCATCGGCGATCTTCTGGCGGCCATAGCCGACATTGACGCAGTAGAGGCCGGCAAAGGCATCGAGGCTCGTCTTGCCGGTTGTATCCGTGATGTAGACGCCTTCGCCGCCGCCGATGACGCGTGTCGGCGTCTCGCCGCGGGCGTGCATGCCCATATGGGTCGAGGGGTGGAAGAAATGGTCGCGGTCCCAGGCGGTGAGTTCGTTGCGTCCGTCGGACATGGTCTTTCCTTTCGATGTTGCTGGCGCCGGGATCAGGCGGCCGTGTCGATGCAGAGATATTTGAGTTCGGTGAAGGCCTCCATGCCGTGGCGCGAGCCCTCGCGGCCGAGACCGGATTGTTTCCAGCCCCCGAAGGGGATCGGCCCGCCGGTGATCTTCACCCGGTTGATCGCCACCATGCCGTATTCCAGCGCGCGGGCAAGGCGCATCTGGCGGGCGCCGTTTTCGGTGACGACATAGGCGACGAGGCCGTATTCGGTGTCGTTGGCGCGGGAGACCACTTCGGCCTCGCTGTCGAAAGCCGTGACGGCGGCGACGGGGCCGAAGGTTTCCTCGCGCATGATGAGCGCGTCATTCGGGACATCGGTCAGAAGCGTCGGTTCGAAGAAGAGCGGGCCGGCCTTGTGGCGCTTGCCGCCGGTCAGCAGCTTTGCGCCGCGGTTCAGCGCATCGGCCACCTGTTCCTCCACCTTGGCGATGGCACGTTCATGCATCAGCGGGCCGATTTCGACGTCGGCCTCCAGCCCGGCGCCGACCTTCAGGGTCGCGATGCGCGTCTTGAAAGCCGTGTTGAATGCCGCGAGCGCGGAACGTTCGACATAGATGCGGTTGGCGGCGAGGCAATCCTGCCCCGATGTCGCAAATTTCGCGTTGACCGCGATATCGGCCGCCTTGTCGATATCGGCATCGGCGAAGACGATCAGCGGGGCATGGCCGCCGAGCTCCATCACTAGGCGCTTCATGGTGGGCGCGCACTGGCCGGCGATCAGCTTGCCGATCTCGGTCGAGCCGGTGAAGCTCATGGCGCGGATACCGGGATCGGCGCTCATTTGTCCGACGATGTTTGCGGCATTGCCCGTGACGACATTGAAAACGCCGGCGGGAAAGCCGGCCCGCTCGCCGAGTTCTGCAAGCGCAAGCGCGGAGAGCGGCGTTTCGCTGGAGGGATGGGCAACGACGGTGCAGCCGGCGGCAAGCGCTGCGGCCGCCTTGCGGGTGATCATCGCGGAGGGGAAATTCCACGGCGTCACGATGCCGACGACGCCGAGCGCCTCGCGCCGTACGATCATCTCGGCGCCTGGCAGGTGGCTCGTCACGTTTTCCGCGTTCAGGCGTTTTCCTTCCTCGGCATACCATTCGACGAAGGAGGCGGCGTAGTCGATCTCGCCGCGGGATTCCGCGATCGGCTTGCCCTGTTCCAGTGTCATCAGCAAGGCGAGATCTTCGCGGTGCTCCAGCATCAGGTCGTGCCATCTGCGCAGGATTTTCGCGCGCTGCTGCGGCAGCATATCCCGCCATGCGGCGAAGGCGTCCGCTGCGGCGGTGATGGCGTCCGTGGTCTGATCGCCATCGAGCGCGGCAACCCAGGCCAGGGGCGCAGAGGAAGCGGGGTCGGTCACCTTGAAACTCGCGCCATCGCGGCCGGCGACCCAGCGGCCGCCGACATAGGAAAGCTCGCGCAGCAGATGCGGATCGGCAAGGCGGGCAAGCGCGTCGTGAAAGGTCGGGCGGGCAAATAGGGCGGTCACGGCAGCCTCCTCTGGCGGTGTTGGAGGAGTCTGCCAGATGAACGGCGTCAGATTGTCTATTGCCGGGGCCGGAGGCAGAGATTTTGGCCAAAGGTGCGGGCGGCCGTAGACAATCTCTCTATTCGGAGGCGGGCAGCAGCGCTGCAAGCGGCAGCACTGTCTCTTCCTTCACCGTCTTGGTGACGATGTAGGTGAAGTAGCGATCGATGCCGAGTTCGCGGTCGAGCAGGCTATCGACGAGACGCTGATAGGCGTCGATATCGGCGGCCATGATCTTCAGGATGTAATCGACGCCGCCGCCGACAGACCAGCAGGCCACGATTTCGGGTGTTGCAGCAACCGCGCGCTCGAAGCGCTCGAAATCCACCTGTCGATGATTGGAAAGCGTCACCTCCATCATGACGCTGGCGACCGGCGCGATACGGCGCACCGCGACACGGGCATGATAGCCCGAAACGATCCCCGCCTTTTCCAGTTTGCGCAGGCGCAGCCAGCAAGGTGTGGGCGAGAGGCCTGCCTTTTCCGCGAGCGCCAGTTTGGTGATGCGCCCGTTCTCCTGAATGGCCTCCAGGATGCGCAGGTCGATGGCGTCGAGTTTCATGCGGTCGCCCTCCGGGCGGGGATCGTGTGGAACGAGGGAAAAAGACAATGGAAAGGCATTTTGGCGTTGTCAATTGAACTGAATTTGAGCACTGTTGAAATCATGACAAATTGGCAACCCGATCCATCCCAATTGCGCCGTCCGGCCTATCTCTCCCTTGCCGAGCAGATTGCCCGCGCCATTCAGGAAGGACTTCTGCCCAACGGTACGCGCCTTCTGCCACACCGCAAGCTCGCCGACGACCTTAAACTTTCCGTTCAGACCGTCAGCCGCGCCTATGACGAGCTGATCCGCCGCGGCCTCATCTCGGGCGAGATCGGCCGCGGCTCCTTCGTGCAGACGCGGCCGAAGGAACCGGAGCCGCCCTATTTGCCGGAGCGTCTCGGCGAGCTGGTCGATCTCTCGATCCTCAAGCCCGTTTGCGAGCAGCTTCATCTGGAGCGCATGCGCGAGGCATTCGGCTGGCTGGCGGAAAACCTGCCGTCGAGCTCGGCGCTCTCCTTCCGTCCAAACATGGTTTTTCCACGCCACAGGATTGTCGCGGCCGAATGGCTGGCGCGCTGCGGCCTCGATATTTCGCCGCTCAATATCAGCCTCACCAACGGCGCGACGTCGGGCATGACGGTCGCGCTGATGAGCGTGGCGCCGCCCGGCTCCACCGTTGCGACGGAGGCGATCAGTCACCACACGCTGGTGCCGCTTTCCACCTATCTCGGCCTGCATCTCGAGGGCTTGCCGATCGATAGGGATGGCATGATCCCCGAGGCGCTGGACGACGCTTGCCGTAAGGGCGTCATCCGTGCCGTCTTCCTTCAGCCTTCCGTCATCAATCCGACCGCGACGCTGATGAGCGCCGAACGCCGGCAGGCGCTGGCTGATGTGGCGCGATGCCACGATATCGCGATCATCGAGAACGACATTCTGGGGCCGCTCGTCGAAGGGCGCGCGCCGCCGATTGCCGCCTATGCGCCGGAGCGGACGCTCTACGTCACGAGTTTCACGAAGATCACGGTGCCGGGCCTGCGCATCGGCTATCTTGCGGCACCCGATCGTTATGTCGCGGCCGTGGCGAACCGGCACCTCGTTTCCAACTGGATGGCAACGCCTTCGATCGCGGAGATCGCAACCCGCTGGGTCAGCGACGGCACGGCGATGGAGCTGGTCAATTGGCAGCGTCGCGCTCTCGCCGTTCGCCACGACATCGCAAAAGAGGCCTTTGCGGGGCTGCCCTACCACACGCATCCGCAGAGCCTGCATGTCTGGTTGCCGCTGCCGGAGGGGCATACGGAAGAGGGCTTCGTGTCGCAGGCGCGGTTGCGCGGCGTCGCCATTGCGCCCGGCTCCTCCTTCAGGACCTGTGACCAGCACTGGCATCCGGCAGTGCGCATCTCGCTGGGATCGACGACGGAGCAGGAACTTCGCACGGGGCTCGGCATTCTGGCATCGCTGGCCAGCGGAAATCCCGAAGCGCTTCTGCTCGCGATTTGAGAAAATTGCCCGCCAATCGGGCGCCCGAAGAATAATTGTACTGATATTATTATTCGGATTGACATGATTTCTATCGCCGCGCATCGTTAGGCCATCACTTGTCTCAACAGGGAGAGACATGCATGGCAGCCCCCATTATCCGCATCGACAACATCACCAAGCGCTACGGTCCTTTGACCGTGCTCGACGGTCTGTCGATGGAGGTGATGCCGGGCGAAAAGCTTGCGCTCATCGGCCCATCCGGCTCCGGCAAGACGACGATCCTGCGTATTCTGATGACGCTGGAAGCCATCAGCGGCGGGCATATCCAGGTCGATGGCGATCAGCTCTACCATATGCCGCGAAACGGAAGCCTCGTGGCGGCGGACGATCGCCACCTGCACAGGATGCGCGAGAAGATCGGCATGGTCTTCCAGCACTTCAATCTCTTTCCGCACAAATGTGTGCTCCACAATGTCACGCTCGCGCCGATGCTGACGAAAGGCGTGGCGAAGGCCGCGGCTCAGAAGCGGGCGATGGAGCTTCTCGACATGGTGGGCCTCGCCGACAAGGCGAAGAGCATGCCCGCACAATTGTCCGGTGGGCAGAAGCAGCGCGTGGCAATCGCCCGCGCGCTGGCGCTCTCGCCGAAGATCATGCTGTTCGACGAGGTGACCTCGGCGCTCGACCCGGAACTGGTCGAGGAGGTGCTGAACGTCATGCGCAAGCTCGCCGCCGAGACCGATATGACCATGCTGCTGGTGACCCATGAAATGGGCTTCGCCCACGATTTTGCCGACCGCATCCTGTTCTTCGACCGCGGCAAGATCGTCGAGGAGGGCAAGCCGGACGAGATTTTCCGCAATCCCAAGCAGGAACGCACGCAGACCTTCCTGCGCAAGATCATCGCGGCCGGGCACCGCGTCTGAGGGGTTTCCCCCGGAAACAAAGCCTCGAGCAACAACCGAAAATAACAACCAGAAACAGCCAGAGGAGTTCGCAACAATGCGCATAAGGACATTTTTGACCGTGGCGGCCGGCGCAAGCGCGCTGATGGCGGCCGTCGCCACCACGCCGGCTTTCGCCGATGACGGCAAGCTGGAAGAATTGAAGGCGCAGGGCTTTGCCCGTGTCGCCATCGCCAACGAGCCGCCGTTCACCGCGGTCGCCGCCGACGGCAAGGTCTCGGGTGCGGCTCCCGATGTCGCCCGCGAAGTGTTCAAACGCCTCGGCGTTACGGACATCGTCGCCTCGATCTCGGAATACGGCGCGATGATTCCCGGCCTTCAGGCCGGCCGTCACGACGTCATCACCGCAGGCCTCTTCATGAAGCCCGAGCGTTGCGCGGCCGTCGCCTATTCCGAGCCGATCCTCTGCGATGCCGAAGCCTTTGCGCTCAAGAAGGGCAATCCGCTGAAGCTCAAGAGCTACAAGGATATTGCCGACAATCCGGATGCGAAGATCGGTGCGCCGGGCGGCGGCACGGAAGAGAAGCTTGCGCTCGAAGCCGGCGTGCCGCGTGACCGTGTCATCGTTGTGCCGGATGGCCAAAGCGGCCTGAAGATGCTGCAGGATGGTCGCATCGATGCCTATTCGCTGCCGGTTCTGTCCATCAACGACCTGGTCGCCAAGGCGAACGATCCCGAGATCGAGGTTGTCGCTCCGGTGGAGGGCGCCCCGGTCTATTGCGACGGTGCGGCCTTCAAGAAGGGCGACGAAGCGCTGCGTGACGCCTTCGACGTGGAGCTTGCCAAGCTCAAGGAGAGCGGTGAGTTCGCCAAGATCATCGAACCCTACGGCTTCTCCGCCAAGGCTGCGATGTCAACGACGCGCGACAAGCTCTGCGCAGCGAAGTGATCGTCTAAGCAAGGATCTGGACGTTTGGATATGAGGCTGCCTTACCCCCCTCTGCCCTGCCGGGCATCTCCCCCACATGGGGGGAGATTGGATGGAGCATTGTTTTGCCCATCTCCAATGTCGCCGATCGAGCGAGACCTCCATCTTCTGCCGATCTCCCCCCATGTGGGGGAGATGCCCGGCAGGGCAGAGGGGGGTGCCTTGCGGTTCGCTCTTGCCACAACGGGATTGCACGCACCATGACCGACTGGTCCGGCTATATTGGACTGATCCTGCAAGGCGCGCTCGTGACGCTTGAACTCACCGTCATGGGCTCGGTGCTGGCCGTCGTCATGGCGTTTCTCGCCGGGCTTGGCCGCGTCAGCCGCTTCATGGCGGTTCGGGCGCTGGCGACGACCTATATCGAGTTCTTTCGCGGTACGTCGATTTTCGTCCAGCTCTTCTGGGTCTATTTCGTATTGCCGTTTGCCGGCGTCACGCTGTCGCCGCTCCAGGCCGGCGTGCTGGCGCTTGGCCTGAATGTCGGCGCCTATGGGGCGGAGGTGGTGCGCGGCGCCGTCAAGGCGATCGGCCGCGAGCAGCGCGAGGCCTGCATCGCGCTCAATCTCTCGCGCGGCCAGGCGATGCGTCACGTCATCCTTCCGCAGGCGCTGCCCTTGATGCTGCCAACCTTCGGCAACAATGCGATCGAGCTGCTGAAGGGCACGGCCGTCGTCTCCCTGATTTCGCTCACGGATATGACGTTCCAGGCCCAGGTGGTGCGCGCGCAGACCGGCAGCACGCTGATCCCCTTCGCCGTCATCCTCGTGCTCTATTTCCTGATGGCGCTCGCCATTTCCTACGGAATGCGCTGGCTGGAGCGCAGGGTTACCCGTGGCCTCGATGGTGTGAGGACCTGACGATGGAATGGGACTGGAATTTCGTCTGGGAAATCATGCCCACCCTGCTCGAGGGCCTGAAGATCACCATCCTGGCGACCGTGCTGGGCGCTGCCGTCGCCGCCGTCGTCGGTCTCGTCTTCGCGATCCTGCGCATGACGGCGCCCAAGCCGGTCGCGAAGGTGACGGGTTTTATCGTGGAGTTCATTCGCGGCACGCCGCTGCTCGTGCAACTGTACTTCATCTTCTATGTGCTGCCGGATATCGGCATTCGCCTGCCGGCGCTGCTTGCGGGCGTCATCGGGCTCGGTCTGCACTACGGCACCTATGCGGCGGAGGTCTATCGCGCCGGCATCGAGAACGTGCCGCGCGGACAGTGGGAGGCGGCAAAGGCAACGAACCTCACGGGACGCCAGACCTGGCTCCATGTGATCCTTCCGCAGGCGATCCCGCCGATGATCCCCGCACTCGCCAACTATCTGATCGCGATGTTCAAGGAGACACCATTGCTTTCGGCCATCACCGTGCTCGAGCTGATGAACCAGGCGAAGAGCGTCGCCAACAGCAGCTACCGCTATATCGAGCCGATGACCTTGGTCGGCGTGTTCTTCCTGATCATGAGCCTGATTTCCGTCGTCTTCCTGCGCTGGCTGGAAGAACGTTACGCCCGGCTGGAGGAACGCTGATGCAGGCGATCGATCTCACACTCGCGTCGCGTGCGCCAAAGCTTGACGATCGTCCGCTGGCAAAACGCGTCGGCTTGATCATCCTTGCGACCGATCACACGACGGAGGTGGATTTCCAGCGCGTGGTGGCAAGCGAGCGGATCGGCGTTTATGCCACGCGCATCCCCTATGCCAATCCGGTGACGCCGGAAAACCTGCGTGCCATGCAGCCTTCGCTAACGGCGGGTGCTGCTCTCATCCTGCCGGACGAGCCGCTCGATGTGGTGATGTATTCCTGCACGTCGGCCTCGGTGGTCATCGGCGATGCCGAAGTGAAGGCAGCGGTAAAGGCCGCCAAGCCGACGGCCGCCGTGGTAACGCCAACTGCGGCCGCAGTTTCCGGCCTCAAGGCCCTCGGCGCGCGGCGCATTTCCGTGCTGACGCCCTACACGCTCGAAACGAGCAGGCCGATGGCCGATTATTTCCTGGCCCTCGGCTTCGATATCGCCCGCTTCACCTGCCTTGGTCTCACCGACGACCGTGAGATGGCGCGGATTTCCCCCGAAGAAATCATCGCCTTTGCGAGGGAGGCAATGGCACCGGACTCCGAAGCGCTCTTCATTTCCTGCACGGCTGTGCGTGCAGCCGGCGTTGCTGCAGCGATCGAAGCTGTCATCGGCAAACCAGTCGTCACCAGCAATCTTGCCACAGCCTGGGCCTGCCTCCGCCTTTGCAGCGACGAGGTGTCCCGGCCGGAGCTTGGCCGGCTGATGACGCTTGCCTATGCGGGGCGCTGAGCGATGACGAATGCGACCCTTCCCGTGACATTGGCGGACATCGAGCAGGCGGCGCGGCGCATCGATGGCCGCATTCTGCACACGCCCTTGGTCCAGTCCGCATCGCTTTCGAAGCACTGTGGCGTGCCGGTGAGCCTGAAGCTCGAACATCACCAGGCGACGGGCAGTTTCAAACTGCGCGGGGCGACGAACGCGGTGCTGTCGCTTTCGCCCGATGCGCGTGCAAGGGGCGTCGTCGCCGCATCGACGGGCAACCACGGCCGGGCGCTGGCGCATGCCGCCAAGGCGGAGGGATGCGTTGCGACGATCTGCATGTCCCGGCTCGTGCCGGATAACAAGGTATCCGAAATCCGTCGGCTCGGCGCCAATGTCCATATCGTCGGCAAGTCGCAGGACGACGCACAGGTCGAGGTGGAGCGGCTGGTTTCCGAAGACGGGCTCGTGATGGTGCCGCCCTTCGACAATGCGGCGGTGGTTGCAGGACAGGCAACGCTCGGCCTGGAGATCGTGGACGCCATGCCCGAGGTCGCCACGGTTCTCGTTCCGCTCTCCGGCGGCGGGCTTGCCGCGGGCGTTGCCGCGGCGGTCAAGGCCCGGTCGCCGAAGACACGCATCATCGGCCTTACCATGGCACGCGGTGCCGCGATGAAGGCGAGCCTCGATGCCGGCCGGCCGGTCCAGGTCGAGGAAGTCGAGAGCCTTGCCGATTCCCTCGGCGGCGGCATCGGCCTCGACAACACCGTTACCTTCGCGATGTGCCGAGCGCTGCTGGACGATGTGATCCTGCTTGAAGAGGAAGAGATCGCCGCCGGCATGCGGCATGCTTACTCGCAAGAGCGGGAAGTGATCGAGGGCGCGGGGGGCGTGGGTATCGCTGCTTTGCTTGCGGGCCGCCTGGGGCGGCTGGACGGGCCGGTTGCTGTGATCCTCTCCGGCCGCAACGTGGATATGGCCCAGCACCTGCGGGTCATCAATGGGGCGGTCGATCCGTTCCGGGAGGACGCGGCATGACGAAGATGAAAATCCTGACCGAGACGGAGTTGCGGCGCATCGTTCCGCTCGATCTCGAAGCCATCGCCTGCGTGGAGGAGGCGTTTCACGCGCTTGCCACCAAGGCCGTGGTCATGCCGCCGATCCTCCGGCTCGACATGCCCGACCAGCGCGCCGAGGTGGATGTGAAAACCGCTTATGTGCCCGGTCTTGACGGGTTCGCCATCAAGATCAGCCCCGGTTTCTTCGACAATCCAGCGATCGGCCTGCCCAGCACCAATGGCCTGATGGTGCTTTTCTCAACCAAGACCGGTCTGGTGCAGGCGGTGTTGCTCGACAATGGTTACCTGACGGATGTCCGCACCGCCGCCGCCGGTGCCGTCGCAGCCCGCTATCTTTCGCGCCCGGATGCTTCGGTCGCCGCTATCTTCGGTGCCGGCATGCAGGCCACATTGCAGCTCGAAGCTCTAAGCCTTGTCCGCCCCATTCGCGAAGCGCGCATCTGGGCGCGCGATGCGATGAAAGCGGAAGCGGTGGCCATGGAGTTGACGGCGAAGCTCGGTTTCCCTGTGCGTGCCGAGACCGATGGTCGTGCGGCGGTCGCCGGTGCCGATATCATCGTCACCACGACACCATCCGAAACGCCGATCCTGAGGGCTGAATGGCTTCAGGCCGGCCAGCATGTCACCGCGATGGGCTCGGATGCCGAGCACAAGAACGAGATCGAGCCTGCCGTCATCACCGGCGCCGGGCTCTATGTCGCCGACAGCCTCAAGCAGACGAGGCGGCTCGGTGAACTGCACCATGCCATCGATGCGGGCCTGGTGACGGAAGGCATGATCTTCCCTGAACTCGGCGAGATCATCGCCGGGCGAAAACCGGGCCGCACCGGCCCTGACGAGATAACCGTGGCGGATCTGACCGGCACGGGCATTCAGGATACGGCCATTGCAACGCTCGCAGCCGCCCGGGCGGCTGCGGCGGGCGCCGGCACGGCCTTCGAAAGTTGAGACCGGCTTTTCGCCGGGTATAGAGGAAAAACCGATGAAACAAGCGAACCTGAAGTTCACGCTTCCGGAGTATCAAGCGCGTCTCGAAAAAACGCGCAAAGCCATGGAAGCCAAGGGCATCGACGTGCTGATCTGCAGCGATCCGTCGAACATGAACTGGCTGACCGGTTATGACGGCTGGTCCTTCTACGTCCACCAGTGCGTCGTCGTCCCACCCTCGGGCGAGCCGATCTGGTACGGCCGAGGACAGGATGCCAATGGCGCGAAGTTCACCGCCTATCTGAAGCATGAAAACATCATCGGCTATCCCGACCATTACGTGCAGTCCACCGAGCGCCATCCGATGGATTATCTTTCGGCAAAGCTCGCCGAAAGGGGGCTGGACACGCTGACGATCGGCGTCGAGATGGACAATTACTGGTTCTCCGCCGCCGCCTTCGCCTCTTTGACAAAACATCTGCCGAATGCCCGCTTCGTCGATGCCACCGCGCTCGTGAACTGGCAGCGCGCGGTGAAGAGCGAGACGGAAATCAAATATATGCGCAATGCCGCGAGGATCGTCGAAAAGATGCATGAGCGCATCTTCGACAAGATCGAGGTCGGTATGCGCAAATGCGATCTCGTTGCGGAAATCTACGATGCCGGCACGCGCGGCGTGGAGGGCATCGGCGGCGATTATCCGGCCATCGTGCCGTTGCTTCCGTCGGGCGTGGAAGCGTCCGCGCCGCATCTCACCTGGGACGACCGGCCGATGAAATCGGGCGAGGGCACCTTCTTCGAGATCGCCGGCTGCTACAATCGCTACCATGTGCCGCTGTCGCGCACCGTCTTCCTCGGCAAGCCGACGCAGGCGTTTCTGGATGCCGAAAAGGCGACGCTCGAGGGCATGGAGGCGGGACTTGCCGTCGCAAAGCCGGGCAATACCTGCGAGGATATCGCCAATGCCTTTTTCGGCGTTCTCAAGAAATACGGTATCGTGAAGGACAATCGCACGGGCTACCCGATCGGCGTTTCCTATCCGCCGGACTGGGGCGAACGCACGATGAGCCTGCGTCCCGGCGACAAGAGCGAGCTCAAGCCCGGCATGACCTTCCATTTCATGACCGGCCTGTGGCTCGACGACATGGGTTTCGAGACCACGGAGAGCATCCTGATCACCGAAACCGGCGTCGAATGCCTCGCCAATGTGCCGCGCAAGCTTCTCGTGAAGGACTGAGCCATGCCGGAACGCACGCTGCGCCCGTCGCCGATCACCCCCACGGTCGATTTCTCGGCCGAGGGGGTGCAGCACGGCTTCCTGCGCCTGCCCTATAGCCGGGACGATTCCGCCTGGGGCTCGGTGATGATCCCGCTGACGGTGGTGAAAAACGGGGAGGGGCCGACAGCCCTTCTCACCGGCGGCAATCACGGCGACGAATACGAGGGGCCGATCGCGCTCTTCGATCTTGCGCGCACGCTCAAGGCGCAGGATGTGACCGGCCGCGTCATCATCATTCCCGCGATGAATTACCCGGCCTTCCTTGCCGGCACGCGAACCTCGCCGATCGACAAGGGAAACATGAACCGCAGCTTTCCGGGCGCGCCGGATGGTACGGTCACATTGAAGATCGCCGACTATTTTCAGCGCACGCTGCTGCCGCTCGCCGATATCGTGCTCGATTTCCATTCCGGCGGCAGGACGCTGGACTTCCTGCCTTTCTGCGCCGCCCATATCCTGCCCGACAAGCAGCAGGAGGCGAAGGCCTTCGACCTCGTCAGCGCCTTCGGCGCGCCCTGGTCGATGAAGATGCTGGAGATCGACGCGGTCGGCATGTACGACACGGCAGCCGAGGAAATGGGCAAGGTCTTCATCACCACGGAACTTGGCGGCGGCGGCACGGCCACGGCGAAAAGCGCTGCAATCGCCAAGGCAGGCGTCGCCAATGTGCTGAAGGCGGCAGGTGTCTTGAAGGGGGCGGTCGAAGCCACCGAGACGACATGGCTCGATATGCCCGATGGCGATTGCTTTTCCTTCGCCGAAGATGGGGGGCTGATCGAGCCGCTTTTCGATCTCGGGGATACCATCAAGACCCATGATGTCGTCGCCCGCATCTACCCCACCGGCCGCACCGGCGTGCCGCCTCTTGAGGTGAAGGCGAAGATGGACGGTATCCTGGCGGCCCGCCATTTTCCGGGTCTGGTCAAGCCGGGCGACTGCGTCAGCGTGCTCGCAGCGATCGTGACGGGGTGAGCGATCCAGGCATCGACAGGCCGTCCCGTCATCGACGACGCGGGCGGCTTGCCCGCGGCCCCGGCATGGGCGCCTAGATACCACCCATGCAAAGATATTTCATCTCCAGATAGTCCTCCAGACCATGGCGGGAGCCTTCCCGGCCCATGCCGGATTGCTTGACGCCGCCGAAGGGGGCGGCTTCGGAGGACATGCGCCCGGTATTGATGCCGACCATACCGTATTCCAGGGCCTCGGCGACCCGCCAGACGCGGCTGAGATTGGAGGCGTAGAAATAGGCGGCGAGGCCGTAGATCGTGTCATTGGCCTCGCGCACCACCTGGTCGGCATCCGTAAAGCGGATGATGGGGGCGAGCGGTCCGAAGGTTTCTTCCTGCGCGATGCGCATGTCGCGGGCAATGCCGGTCAGCACCGTCGGCGCGAAGAAGGTGCCGGTGCCTTCGATCCGCTTTCCGCCGCAATGGACGCTGCCGCCTCGCTCGACCGCATCGGCGACATGCGCCTCGATCTTGGAAAGCGCGCGCGTGTCGATCAGCGGGCCGATGGCCACGTCGGGATCAAAGCCGTCCCCGACGGAAAGCGTCCTGACGCGCGCGGTGAATTTCTCGGCGAATTCGTCATGCACACCGGCCTGTACGTAAAGCCGGTTCGCCGAAACGCAGGTCTGGCCCGCATTGCGGAATTTCGCCTGGATGGCGCCGTCGACCGCGGCATCGACATCCGCATCGTCGAAAACGATGAAGGGGGCGTTGCCGCCAAGCTCCAGGCTGAGCTTCTTTACCTGATCGGAACATTGACGCATCAGCAGGCGGCCGACTTCCGTCGAACCGGTGAAGCTGATCTTGCGGACGCTTGGATTGGTGCAGAGTTCACGACCGACGGCGTCGCCTTCCGAGGCGTAGATCAGGTTGACCACACCGGCCGGAAATCCTGCTTTTTCCGCAAGTGCAAACATTGCCCCGGCCACAAGGGGCGTCTGTTCGGCCGGCTTGAGCACCACCGTGCAACCGGCCGCCAGCGCTGGCGAGATTTTGCGCGCGACCATCGACGCGGGGAAGTTCCAAGGCGTGATGGCGCCGACCACGCCGATGGGTTGCTTGATGACGATCATGCGCCGATCGCGCGAGGGCGCGGGGATGGTCTCGCCATAGATGCGGTTGGCCTCCTCTGCATACCATTGCAGATAGGCGGCGGCATGCGACACCTCGGATTTCGCCTCGGCGAGCGGCTTGCCCATTTCGGCGGTCAGGATGGCGGCGAGATCGTCCGTGTGGCGCACGATCAGCTGGTGCCAGCGCCAGAGCGTATCTGACCGTTCACGGGCCGTGCGGGCCGCCCATTCGGTCTGTGCCTCGGCAGCGCGCTCAATGGCGGCCCGGGTCTCGGCAATGCCCATATCCGGAATTTCGGCGAGGAGTTCGCCGGTTGCGGGGTTGAAGACTTCGAATGTCGCGCCGCCTGCGGGCAGGCCAAGCCATGCCGGGTCGGCGATCGCTGCAAACAGGTCGCGATTTTCCAGGCGGCGAATGAGGTTTTGTGTCAGGGGCACGTGGCATCCTCCCGGTCAGCTCTTCCTGACGCAGAGATATGAGAGCGAAGGGCTCTTCGCAATCGGGAAATTGTATCGATTTTCAATTGGTTGTCCCTCCCGATTGCCGAAACATCGGACCGTCCGGCAAATCGCGTCACACTTGTAACTCCCACGAGGCCGGTCCGTGGCGGTAGGCTGCTTTCCGATCGAACGTTCGCAGCAGGATGATGATCGTGACGACAAGCACTTCAAGCAACGGCGTCCGCTGGCTTGGCCTGTTAGCCTCGCCGACCTTCGCTGTGATGATGTCTGTTTCGATGTTTGATGAGCCGCAGGCACCGATATGCGGAGAAGGCAGCGGTCTGGCGCCGTTCAGCAGCATGACGGTGATGTATCTGCTGATGGCTCTCTTCCACCTGGCGCCCTGGTTCAAACTTGCCGGGCGCCCCTCAGCACAAGGAGAATGATGATGCGACACGAGATTGTTTCACGCGAGGAATGGCTGAAGGCGCGCCACGCGCTGTTCGAAAAAGAACGGGCCATGACCCACGCCCTTGACGCGTTGCGTGCGGATCGCCGGAACCTTCCTTGGGTCCGGATCGAAAAGAACTATGTTTTCCAGGGCGCAGACGGACAGGTCGCCCTTGAAGAGCTTTTCGACGGACGCAACCAGCTTGCAATTTATCACTTCATGCTTCCGCCGGGCACCGATCACATCTGTCCTGGCTGCGCCTATACGATGGATCATGCCGATTCTGCCCGGCAGCATTTCGAGCACGCTGATCTTTCCTTTGCCGCGGTGTCTCGGGCGCCCATGGCCCGTATCAGGGCCGTGCAGGAGCGCATGGGCTGGACATTCCCTTGGGTTTCGGCAGGCGACGGCGATTTCAGCTATGATTTCGGCGTATCCTTCGCGCCGGAGGATCGGGAGGCAGGCAAGGCCCTCTACAATTACGGCCTGACGACGATCAAGCGCAGCTCCGACATGTTCGGCCTCAGCGTCTTCGTGAAAGACGAGAGCGGAGCGATCTTCCATAGTTATTCGACCTATCACCGCGGCACGGAGCTCCTGATGGGCACTTTCAACTGGCTCGACCTGACACCCAAGGGGCGGAATGAAGCCGAAGGCACCATGAACTGGGTGCGGTTGCATGACGAATACGGAAAATAGGGTCGGGCACCGCGGCGCCCGATGTCCGAAAACGTGCCGGTCGAGGCGCCCATCCGCGCACGGCGGGTGGATGCTTCGATGGAAGGTGGCGACAATGGTGCAGATCTAGGCTATGCGGTGGAGCCGTTTCCGATCCGGTTCGGCCTATCTCGACAAATCGCCCTGAAAGAGATCAGCAGACCGCCAATGCTGCGAAGATTGTATAAATGGGTTCTGTCCCTTTCCGCCCGCCCGACGGCGCAGATCTGGCTTGCCGTGATCGCCTTCGTCGAAAGCTCCATTTTTCTTGTGCCGGCCGATGTGCTGCTGCTGCCGATGGTGTTGACGCAGCCGAAGAAGGCATATCGATATGCGGCCATCGCCACGATAGCGTCCGTGCTCGGTGGCATCGCGGGTTGGGCGCTTGGGTACTTCGCCTATGAAACCGTCGCGAAGCCGATCCTGTCCTTTTACGGTAAGCTCGCCGAATTCGAGCATTTGAAAGCGTCGATCGACGATCGCTGGATATTGCTGATGATGATCACGTCGGGGATTGCGCATCTGCCGCCGATCAAGGTGGTCACGATACTGTCGGGCGCGGTTCACATGAGTTTGCCGGTCTTCATCCTGTCCGCCACGGTGACGCGAGGAGCGCGTTTCTTCCTGTTTGCCTATCTAGTGCGCCGGTTTGGCGAGACCGTGGCGCTTTTCATCGAGCAGCGATTGAACCAGGTCGTGCTGATCGTGGCTGCTTTGGCGGCGGCGGCCATTCTTCTGTCAGGCAAATTCGTGACGATTTGACCGTGCCTGGCGCGGGCCGATGCGACATGCCGCCCGACGGAACTCGGGCGGCGGGTTTTAGGAGGCCCGATCCATCGATCAGGATGTGCCGCCGGCAATGGCATAGGCAGCTTCACCCCGCGCGCAAGCGATCACGATATGCCCATACGGCGCGCGCCATTCACTGTGGACATGCGTATTCTCGTCCAGATCGAGGGTCACGCTGACATCCGTGCCCTCCTGCCGGAACGGGACCTGCTGACCGTTCACCGTCAACCAGAGAAGCGGCGTCCGGCTCTGTGCCTGTATCGACAGCCGCCTGCGTCCGGTCTCATCGGAAACCATCGAGGCCGTCAGTCTCAGGCTGGTTGCATCCGGCAGATTTCCTCCGGCGGAGGCCGGAAGACTAGGGAGCTCGGGTGTCCGCGGCGGCGGTTCACGGTAGATGCCCGTCTTTTCGAAGGCACAGGCATAGGCGAGCAGCGCGGTATCGTCCCAGGCCCGGCCGGCAAAGGTCAGCCCGGCCGGCATCCGGATGTCTTCCATCATGCCCATCGGAACGGTCACTGTCGGAATGCCGAGATGGCGGATCGCCAGGTTGCCGTTTGCCACCCAAGTGCCGTTCCGCCATGCGAGGTCGGCCGAGACGGGGTTTATGTCGGCATCGGCCGGGCCGATATCGGCAACGGCCGGGAAGATTACTGCATCCAGCCCCAATCGGTCCATCCAGGCTTCCAGATCGATACGGCGTGTTTCTTCGAGCCCCCGAAGTCCCTCGGCAAGCTCGGGGATTTCCTCAAACGAAGCGACAGGGTGGTCTCTGAGGTGGGCAGGATAGTCGGCGATGTGATCATCGAAGCCGTGATAGCGGTCAGGCAGGCTGCCCTTCGGCGCGGGGAAAATACGGGCTCTATCGACATCGACAAGCCGCGACAGCTTGGGATCGGCGTTTGCCGCGAGAAAGTCATCCCAGGCCCAGGCGGATAGATCCACGATTTCGCGGTGCAGATAGGCGGCGCTGACGAGGCCGCGTGTCGAGATGGTCGGTGCGCCCGCTCGATCTCCCTCGTAGTTGCTGACGACGGGAAAGTCGGTGATCACGACCTCAGCGCCCGCCGCTTCCAGTGCCGTGCGTGCTGCCGCGCAAAGGGCAACCATCGAGGCGCGGGTTTCGATACGCTGGCCCGTCGGCCCGCCGATCCCCACCTTCTTGCCGGATCCGGCCTCCGGATCGGCGTTGATATACATGGCCGGCAGGCCGAAGCGCTTGCCGGCGAGGCTCGCCGTTCGCGTGATCGCCCCATAGGAGTGGGGCCGGATTTCTGAGGCTTTCGGGATCGAAATCCAAGGCTGACGCCGCCAAAGGTCGCCGCGGCTTTCGGGGTCGTCCGCCACGATGACATCGAGCAATTCCAGCATGTCGGCCATCGAGCGGCTGTGCGGCACCACGACATCCATGGTTGGCACAAGCGGCCAGTTGCCGCGCACGGAGATGACGCCGCGGCTCGGTGTGTAGGCGCAAAGCCCGTTGTTTGCTGCGGGCGCGCGGCCGCTCGACCAGGTTTCCTCGCCCAGGCCGAAAGCGGCGAAGCTTGCGGCCGTGGCGGTCCCCGAACCGTTCGAAGAGCCGGATCCGAAGGCGGCCGTCAGCCAGTCGGCGTTGTAAGGCGATTCCGCGCGGCCATAGACGCCGCGCTGCATGCCGCCATTGGCCATCGGAGGCATGTTGGTCAATCCGATCAGCACGGCGCCGGCCGCACGCAGGCGGGAAATCGCAAAGGCGTCTTCCGTCGCGACCAGGTCGGCGAAGGCAGGCGAGCCGGAAGCGACGCTCAGCCCTTTCACCTTGTAGCTGTCCTTGGCGGTGTACGGAATGCCGTCAAGCGGGCCAAGACTTTCACCTCGCGCGCGCCGAAGGTCCGAGGCGCATGCTTCCGCAAACATATCGGGGTTGAGCACCGGAACAGCGTTGAGCGCAATGCCGTGCCGGTCGTAGTAGGCGATACGGTTCAGATAGGCCGCGACCAGCTCGACGCTGGTGGTTTCCCCTGCCTGGAGTGCTTCGCGCAGCGCAGCGATCGATGTTTCGACGACCTTCATTGATTTCCTCCCGCATGGACCATGCTTGCGGATGATGGATGCCCGCTAGGAGCAGCGAGCATCGGTCTCTTCCGCGCAAGGCTCCCCGCCTGCAATATCGTTGCACCGGTTCTAGCCTTGGGTTTTTTGCCCGGCAATGTCCCATCTGGGACATTGCGATCTCTCCGGCGCCGGTTACCGCAGCCCTTTCGCGCGGTCCCAGGCCTGGGTCCACATCTTGAGAGCCTTCTGGCTGAGTGCCCTCGGCAAATGCAGACGCTTCTGGTTTTCGTCAGAGGGGTAGAGGTCGGGGTTCGCCCGCAGGTTTTCATCAAGCAGGCCAAGTGCGGCCTTGTTTGCCGTGGAGAAACCAGTTTCGGTGGCCGCGACCGCGGCGATTTCCGGGCGCAGGAAGAAGTCGATGAAGGCATGAGCCGCTTCCGGATGGGCTGCGTCGGCGGGAATGGCGAGGACATCGGCCCAGACGAGGTTGCCCTCTTTCGAGAGACGGTACGCGATGCTGAACGGTTTTCCCGCCTCTTTCGCCCGGCTGCTGGCGATCAGCATGTCACCGGAAAAGCCGATCGCCAGGCACAGATCGCCATCGGCGAGATCATTGACATAGCTGGAGCTGTGGAACTTGCGCACATAGGGGCGGACCTTGCTGACCACCTCCACGGCTTTTTCCAGCTCATTCCTGTCGGTCGTGTCGGGGTTCAGCCCGAGGTAGATGAGGGCGAGACCCAGCACCTGCTCGGCATCGTCGAGCATGCCGACGCCGCAGGAGGCGAATTTCTCGACGACCGCGGGATCGAAGACCATGCGCAGACTATCGACCGGTGCATCGGGCATGATCGCCTTCACCTTCTCGACGTTATAGCCGACACCGGTCGTGCCCCACATCCAGGGCACGTTGTGTGCATTGTCGGCATCGACGCTCGCGCCGCGGGCCAAGACTGCGGGATCGAGATTTCCAAGATTGGACAACCGGGCGCGATCCAACGGCGCCCAGATGCCGACGGGCAGCTGACGCAGGAAATGCGGAGAGAGGTTGACGGTCACCAGGTCGTAGCCCGATTTTCCCGTCAGCATCTTGGTCTCGACGATGTCGTTGGAATCGAACAGGTCGTAGGAGACCTTGATGCCCGTTTCCTTCTCGAAGGCGGCAATCGACTGGGCGCTGAAATAGGATTCCCAGGAATAGAGATAGAGCACCTTTTCCTCCGCCCATGCCGAGGTCGTGAAAAGGCATGCCGTCGCAAGCGTGAGCCAGCGTTTCATCGTCGTTCTCCGTTTCTGATGGCGGTTTATCGGGGTTGCTGTTGTGTGACGCAGTGAATGCCGCCGCCGTTTTCATAGATGCGGTCAACATCGAGTTGCACGATGCGACGACCGGGATGCAGCCGGCCGAGAACGTCCTTCGCCAGCGCATCCGCCTTCCGGTCGCCGAATTGCGGCGTGTAGAGGGCTCCGTTGCCGACATAATAGTTTGCGTAGCTGCTGAGGAAATCCTCGCTCGTCGAGCGAACCTCGGTTGCCGAGGGAATGGAAACGACCTCGAAGGCGCGGCCACGCGCATCGCGCGTCTTGGCGAGGATCGCGAGCGCCTCCTCATGGGCGCGTCCCCACTCCGAAGTGTCGCCGGGATAGCTGCTGGCGATGATAAGGCCGGGCTGCACGAAGCGGAGCGAACCGTCGATGTGCCCATCCGTGATATCAAGCCCGCGCACGCCGGGCACCCAGACGACGGTTTCAATGCCGAGCGCGGCCTTGAGGCGTTTTTCGATCTCGGCACGCGTCATGCCGGGGTTGCGATTGTCGTTCACCCAGCAGCTTTCCGTAAGCAGGAGCGTGCCGTCGCCGTCATATTCCATGCCGCCGCCTTCGCCGCAAAGGTCTGCATCGTGACGATCGACCTTCAGCAGCGTCGCAATCTGCGCGGCGAGCTTGCCGTCGCTGGCGTGGGGCTGCTTGTTGCCCCAGCCGTTGAAACCGAAATCGACGGCGGCGACACCGCCGTCTTTCTTGCGGACGAAGACCGGGCCACTGTCGCGTGCCCACATGTCGTCCGTCGGGATATCGACGATCTCGACCTTCGGTCCGCAGAGGCGGGCTGCCAATGCATGCTGATCCGCGGGCGCCGCCATGGAAACGGGCTCGTTTTCGGCGATCGCCGCGGCAAGCCGGCCAAGTGTTTCCTGCACGCTTTCGAAATAGGCGCCGGGGCCGCCATAGAATCGCGGCGTCGAGGGCCAGGCCATCCATGTTCTCTCGTGCGGGTCGGCTTCGGCGGGAACGTTCACCATCCGGATATCCTCCTCTGCGGCACGGCTATGGGCCGCGGGTAAAAGCGCCAGGCCCGCTGTCGCCAGAACGAAGCTGCGGCGTGACACCATTGTGGCGCGCCGGTTCACAGCGGCTGCTCCTGCGTGATGCAATGGATGGCGCCGCCACCGGGAGCGACGGCGCCCATATCGACCGTGACGATCCGCCGATCCGGGAAGGCGCGGGCGACCGCTGCCCTGGCCTCGTCACCGGACGGGCGTCCGAAGGTCGGCATTACGACACCGCCATTGGTCAGCGCGAAATTGATGTAGGAGCGGGCAAAAACCTCGCTGGTCGCTTCCACGTCATAGGCTTCCGGGATGGGGATGACCTCGAAACTGCGCCCACGCGCATCCGTCTGACTTTTAAGCGCCGCCAGGTTGTCGGCGAGGATGCGGCCGTGCAGATCGGTCGGATCGGGATTGTATTCAAACATCACGACGCCGGGTTTCACGAAGCAGCACATGCCGTCGACATGGCCGTCGGTTTCCAGATCGAGCGGATCGCCGGGCAGCCAAACGACCTTTTCGAGGCCCAGCATTCTCACGAGTTCCTGCTCGACCCAGGCCTTGGAGAGGCCGGGATTGCGGTTGGGATGAAGCAGGCTCGTCTCCGTGACGATCAAGGTGCCATCACCGTCGCACGCCAGCGAGCCGCCCTCGCAGTGAAGAAAGGACCGGATGATTGCGGCCTCTTCATAGGCCAGAACGCGGCCGGCCAGAGCGTCGTCGGTATCGAACGGCGCGTGTTTGCGCCCCCAGGCATTGAAGCGCCAGGAGACGCCGGCAAGGCCGCCGTCGGCGCGCTTGAGGAAAGTCGGGCCGGAATCGCGGATCCAGCAGTCGTCGATCGGCAGCGCGACGATCTCGATGGCATCGGCAAGCTGTGCCCGGGCGCTCTGCGTGTGATCGGGATGGGCCACCATGCTGACGGGCTCGAATTGCGCGATCGCAGCCGCGACATTGGCATAAGCGCGCTGCATGTCGGGCAGGCATGCACCGTAGAGATCCTGGCGGTGCGGCCAGGCCATCCATGTCTTGGCATGGGGTTCGAATTCGCCTGGGCGGCGCAGCTTCAGGTGCTGTCGCGACTGTATCGTCGTGTCCATGATTGACTCCTATCCATGTATGACGCTCATTGTTGATTCAGGGATGCGCCGATACAAACGAGAAGCATTCCTGCTCAAGGTGAATGGAATTCATGAATGGTCAAGTTTCGCCATATTCCGCCGACCCAGTTCATGAAGGGTTTCGAGGCTGCGGCCCGGCTTGAAAGTTTCAGTCGCGCCGCGGAGGAGGTGGGCCTGACGCAATCGGCTATCAGCCATCAGATGCGCTTGCTCGAGGCACAGATCGGCCAGCCGCTGTTCCTGCGTATCGGCCGTGAGGTGCGCCTCACGGATGCCGGGCGCGACTATCACCGCACCGTTAGGCGCTGTCTTGAGATGATGGAGGAGGGGTATCGGCGGCTGGAGCCCTACCGCAAACCAGGCAGTGTCGTGATCTACGCGCCCAAGGACGTTACGCGGCGATGGCTGTTGCCGCGCCTGCCGGCATTGAAGGCGGCTGTTCCCTCCTGCGAACCTTGGCTGGATACGAGTGGTGCGGCGGTCGATTTCGAAACGATGGAGGTCGACATCGCCATCATTCACGCGCGCGAGCCCCCGGCGGGCGGGGAAAGCATTCTGATCGCGCGCAGCAGCCTTTCGCCCGTTGCAGCGCCCGCCCTTGCAGGCATGATCCGCACGGCCGCCGATCTGTTGACACTGCCCCTGATCCACGAGGAAGGTGCGATCGGCTGGGCCGACTGGTTCAGTGATCGAGGGATCGTGCCGGCCTCTGTCTGGACAGGCATGAACTTCAGCGACAGCGATATTGCCCTTGCGGCAGGCGAGCTCGGCCAGGGTGTCGCTCTCGCGAGTCTGTTCCTGGCGCAAGACGCTCTTGCCACAGGAAAATTGATTCAACCTCTTGCGGACGTCATCGAGAGCGGGCGCGGATGGTATGCCCTATCCAGCCAGGAGCGACTGAAGGACGAGGACGTGCGGGACACCTGGCATTGGTTGAAGGGACAAGCGGCGGCGGATTTTTAGGCGGTCTGCGGGCGCTGTTTGTCGCCACCGAGGAGGCGCTGCTCGACCATGCATAGCGTTATCGCGATACATGGTGGCCCTGGCGTTGCCTATCTTGGTCTAAGCAGCTTGGCACATCACCCGTGTGCTGGCGGTCACGGGTGCTGCCCGCCAGACAGGCAAACTCAAAACTGCTTGGCGGCCTTGATGCGTCCGCCCGCGGACGTTTCGCCGCTTTCGGCGATATTGAGAAGCAGGCTCAGGTCCAGCATCCACATGTTTGCGGTCTGCAACGCCACGCCGGCGGTCAGCGAGCCGAAGGCGCCGGAGCCGTCGAGGCCCGAATAGCCGCCCGTCACGCCGAGTTTCGGCGTTACCTGCGTGCCGCTCTCCAGCGTGAACGACCGTGCGATTTCAGCCCCCAGGCTCACGCGGAACTGCTCCTGGTCGAATCCGTCGATTGCGACCGTGTCTCCCGCATCGTTCTTCACGGCGTAATCATCGACGCTTTCGGAGAAATAGACGATGCGCAGTTTCGGCGTGATTGTCGTGGCTTCGTCGAGGTTCCATTGCCCTTCGAGCGAAGTGTCGGCCATCCAGCGGGTCGTGTCGAAACTGCCGTCCCAGAATGCCGTGTCGATATCGTTGGACGATCCGCCATAGCGCAGGCTGGCATTCCAGTAGATGTTCCGCGCGATCTCGAAGGAAGCATAGGGGCCGACCAGCCAGCCGTTACCTGTAAGCTCGGCATCCTCGTCCGTCGGGTCCGTCATCCTGTCGTAGTGGAACGACAGGCCGACGAGCGCCTTGTCGGTCAGGAGGTAATCCGCGCCGAGGCTGATCATGGCGAAACTGCCCCAGCGGCCGTCATTGCCGTCTCGATTGTGGGCGAGAAAGGCACCGTCGATCCAGATGTTGAACGGCGAGGATGCGGCCGCGCTGACGCCATCGGCATGGTCGCGGGCGGCCTCCATCTGCCGCAGGCTGGTCGAGAGACTGCCGGTCATGCCGTCTTCGGATGGCGTCATGCGGGCGGTCACAGGATCGGTCGCTTCCTCCATCTGCCGACGCTCCAGAAGTCCCGGCACCTTGATCGTCGAGGAGATCAGGTCCTGTCGCGTCTGGACGAAATCACGCACGAGTGCATCGATATCGTCCGCGACCTTGGCAGGGTCGTGGGCCAGCCGGTAGGTAACGACGCCGGTATTGGACGTGCCGAGCGCACTGATCAGCCGGTAACCGACCTGTACCTCACCCGAATAGGCGGGGTCGGGCGTGTATTTCAGATACCAGCCGACCGGCGCTTCGGCGGCTGCCGCAGATGCGACGTCACCGCGGATGATCGTGGCCGTGCCCGCATTTGCCGGTGTGACGAAGGCGAGCTCCGCGGCGGTGAACGGACCGCCCGTCGCACCGCGGTTCAGATAGACATTTGCGGGCGTTCCGCCGGCGGGGACCTCCACGACGATATTGATGACGGTGGTTGTCCGGCGCTTTACGCGGAGTGTGTAATTGGCTTTTCCGGTTGCGCCGTTGCCGTCTCTCACCTGGATGGCGAGTGTGTAATTGCCGGCGCTCGCATCCGTGGCCAGGGGGCCGGTCAATTCTCCGGTCGAGACATTCAGCACCACGCCCTTCGGCAATTTACCGGAAGAAATACTATAGACCAGCGCGCCGGAGCCGCCCTTTGCGGTGATCGACTGACTGTAGCTCTCGCCCGCCATGGCCTCGTCCAGGGCACCGCCTGCCGGCGTGAAGGTGAACGTGACCTTGGGCGGCTTGATTTTAAGGGAGTAGGTGGCGGTCGCCGTCGTGCCGACGGTGTCGGTTGCCGTGACGGTGACCGTGAAGTCACCACTTGCCGTCGGCGTGCCGGTGATTGCTGCTGTCGATGCATCGAGGCTGAGCCCTGCCGGAAGCGCTCCGCGCGTCACGGCATAGCCGATCGCGCCGACCCCGCCGCTGGCCGAAATCGACGTGTTCGAATAGGACGTGCCCGCCGTCCCGGACTTCAGAGCCGTGCCCGTTGCCGGCGTCAGCACGACGGCCGGCGCCGTGACCGCAATCGTGTAGCGCGCCGAAGCCGAGCCGCTGGTCGCGGCTGTCGCCGTTATGGTGAAAGTTGTCGTGCCGAATGCGCCTGCCGTCGGCGTGCCCGATATCGCCCCCGTCGTTGCGTTGAGCTTCAGCCCGGCCGGCAGCGCGCCGGTTGTCACGGCATAGGTGATCTTGCCCACCCCGCCCTGTGCCGAGATTGCGGTATCAAAGTAGGAGGTGCCGACCACACCCGCAGTCAGGGTCGAACCCGTTGCCGGTGTCAGAACGACCGCCGGTCCCTTGACGACGATCGCATAGACGGCCGAGGCGGAGCCGCTTGTCGCCGCCGTGGCTTTCACCGTGAAGCGGGTCGTGCCGAGCGCCGCCGCGGTTGGCTTGCCGGTGATAGCGCCCGTCCCGGCGTTGATCTTCAGGCCTGCAGGCAACGCGCCGCTCGTGACGGCATAGGAAATCTTGCCGACCCCGCCGCTGGCGGAAATCGACGTGTCGGAATAGGCGGCACTGACCATGCCTTCATTGAGCACCGAGCCGGTTACGGGTGTCAGGACCACGGCAGGACCGCACACGGTGATTTTGTAGCGTGCCGTCGCCGAGCCGGCCGTTGCTGCCGTTGCCTTGATCGTGAAGACCGCTGTGCCAAGCGCCGCCGCCGTCGGCGTGCCGGAGATCGCGCCCGTCGATGCGTTGAGCGTGAGCCCGGCCGGCAGCGACCCGCCCGTCACCGCATAGCTGATCGCGCCGGTGCCGCCCGTTGCTGAGATCGACGTATCCGAATAGGTGACGCCGACGGTGCCGGCGGTCAGAGCGGACCCAGATGCCGGCGTCAGCACCACCGCCGTGGTGCCGATGGAGATTTTATAGATGGCCGAAGCGGTGCCGCTGGTTGCCGCCGTCGCCGTCACGGTAAAGGTGGCAAGGCCAAAGGCGGCGTTTGTCGGCGTGCCGGAGATGGCACCCGTCGATGCGCCAAGGCTGAGCCCGGCCGGCAGCGCACCGGCTGTCACGGCGTAGCTGATCGTCCCGACCCCGCCGCTCGCCGAGATCGATGTGTCGGAGTAGGCCGTGCCGATGGTGCCGGCCGTCAGTGTCGTGCCGGATACGGGCGACAGAACCATTGCCGGTGCGCCCACCGAAATCGTGTAGCTCGCCGAGGCCGAGCCGCTGGTTGCCGCCGTCGCCGTCACGGTGAAGGTTGCCGTTCCGAAGGCGGCACTGGTCGGCGTGCCGGTGATGGCGCCCGTTGCCGTATTGAGGCTCAGTCCCGCCGGAAGCGCACCACTCGTTACGGCAAAGCTGATCGTCCCGACGCCGCCAGCTGCAGAGATCGAGGCGTTCGAATAGACGACGCCCACGGTGCCGGCCGTCAAGGCCGTTCCCGTGACAGGGAACAGCACGACGGAGGTTCCACCGACGGTGATCGAATAGCTCGCGGAAGCCGCGCCGCTGGTTGCAGCCGTCGCAGTCACGGTGAAGGTCGATGTGCCCAGCGCGCCGGCCGTCGGCGTGCCCGTTATTGCACCGCTCGAAGCATTGAGATTGAGCCCCGATGGAAGCGCACCGCCTGTCACGGCAAAGCTGATCGCGCCGACGCCGCCACCTGCCGAGATCGAGGTGTTCGAATAGGCCACGCCCACCGTTCCACCCGTCAAGGCCGTTCCCGTGACGGGTGAGAGCACGACGGAGGTGCCGCCGACGGTGATCGAATAGGCCGCGGATGCCGAGCCGGATGTCGCCGCCGTCGCCGTTATCGTGAAGCTTGCCGTGCCGAAAGCGGCGACGGCCGGCGTGCCGGTAATCGCGCCGGTCGCCGTGTCGAGGCTGAGCCCTGTTGGAAGGGTGCCGGCGGTCAGCGCGTAGCTGAACGTTCCAACCCCACCACTGGCGGAGATCGACGTGTCCGAATAGGCGACGCCGACGGTGCCGGCGGAAAGTGCGCTACCCGTTACCGGCGTCATCACCACCGGCGGGGCCGCCACTGCTATGGAATAGCTTGCCGATATGGAACCCGCTGTTGCAGCCGTGGCCGTTACGGTAAAGTTTGCCGTGCCCAATCCGGCTGTCGTCGGCGTCCCTGTGATCGCGCCGGTAGAGGTATCGAGTGAGAGCCCAGCCGGCAGTGCGCCACTTGTCACGGCATAGCTGATCGCGCCGACGCCACCACTGGCTGAAATCGACGTGTCCGAATAGGAAACTCCGACCGTGCCGGCCGAAAGCGTCGCGCCGGTCGCCGGCGTCAGCACCACGGGCGGCGCTGCAATCGTGATCGTATAAGAGGCTTGCTCGAAGTTTCCGAAAACCAGCGACTCTATGTCTACGACGATTGTCGTCGTGCCGAGTGCGCTCGCCGTTGGTGTTCCGGTGATTGCACCCGTCGTGGCGTCCATTGCCAAACCGTCAGGAAGCCCGCTTCCGTAGTATTTGACCGCACCGATAGGAGCACTCGCCGAGACCGATGTGTCCGAATAGGCGGATCCGACCAGGCCGCTCGTCAAGGCGGTTCCGGTCGCTGGCGCCAGGTTCAGCGGCGGCCCCACGATCGTGATCGAATACGTGTTTACAGCCGAGCCGCTTGTCGCGGCCGTTGCCGTGATGCCGACGTTGAACGTGCCCATGGCCGTGGCGGCGCCGCTGATTTCGCCGGTCGCTGTGTTGAGCGTGAGGCCCGGCGGCAGCGCGCCGGCGGTCACCGCAAATGTAATGGTTCCCACGCCGCCTGTCGCGGAGATGGTCGTCGAGTAGGCAAGCCCCCCAGTGCCTCCTGTGATCGCGCCGCTTGCGGGCGACATGACCACGGGCGGTGCGGTGATCGTGATCGAATAGGCGGCCGTCGTCGATCCGCTGGTCGCTGCTGCCGCCGACACCGTGAAATTCGACGTGCCGAACGCAGCCGCTGTCGGTGTGCCCGTGATCGCGCCCGTCGAGGAGTTGAGGGAGAGTCCGGCGGGCAGCGCGCCGCTCGCGACTGCGTAGGTGAGCGCCCCTACGCCGCCGGTTGCGGAGATCGAGGTGTCGGAATAGCTCGTTCCCACCACGCCGGCGGTGAGGGCCGCACCGGTCGTGGGCGTGAGCACCACGGGCGGCGCCGTGACCGCGATCGAATAGCTGGCGGCAGCTGATCCCGTCGTCGATGCCGTCGCCGTCACCGTGAAGTTTGCCGTTCCGAGCGCCCCGGCTGTCGGCGTGCCGGTTATCGCGCCGCTCGACGTGTTGAGGCTGAGGCCGGCCGGCAACGAGCCGGAGGTCACGGCGTAGGTGATCGTGCCGACACCGCCCGTCGCCGAGATCGACGTGTCGGAATAGCTCGTTCCCACCACGCCTGCGGTGAGGGCCGTACCGGTCGTGGGTGTCAGCACCACGGGCGGTGCCGTGACCGTGATCGAGTAATTCGCGCTGGCCGAGCCGGTTGTTGCAGCCGTCGCCGTCACCGTGAAGTTCGCCGTTCCAAGCGCCCCGGTCGTCGGCGTGCCCGTGATCGCGCCACTCGATGTGTTAAGGCTGAGGCCCGCCGGTAACGAGCCGGAGGTGACGGCATAGGTGATCGTGCCGACACCGCCCGTCGCCGAAATGGAACTGTTGGAATAGGACGAGCCAACCACGCCTGCGGTAAGCGCGGTACCGGTCGCGGGCGTCAGCACGACGGGCGGGGCCGTCACCGTGATCGAGTAATTCGCGCTCACCGAGCCGCTGGTCGCGGCGGTCGCGGTCACCGTGAAATTCGCCGTTCCGATCGCGCCCGCCGTGGGCGTGCCGGTTATCGCGCCGGTCGATGTGTTGATGCTGAGCCCGGCCGGCAATGCGCCAGCCGTCACGGCATAGGTGATCGTGCCGGAACCTCCCGTCGCCGAAATCGAGGTGTTGGAATAGGATGTGCTCACCGTGCCGGCGGAAAGCGCGGTCCCGCTTGCCGGTGTCAGTGAAACCGGGGGAAAGGCGTTGATGGTGACGGTCACGCTCTGCGCGATGAAGTGCACGCCGCCGGTCGAGATGGTGGTGCTGTCCTGAACCTTCAGAATGAAGGTCGAACTGCCGACTACCGTCGGCGTGCCGGACAGGAGGCCGGTGCTCGAGAGGCTCAATCCCGCCGGCAGGCTGCCGCTGTCACGGGTGTAGGTGTAGCCCGCGGTGCCGCCGCTCGCGGAAAACTGCACACTATAGGCCGTGCCGATGCCGCCATCCGGCGGGCTGTCCGGCGTCACGTCAATAACGGGCGCGGCGATGACGACGCTGTAGGCTTTGTCGAGCGTATTGGCCGTCGGTGTCGTGGAATCCGTCACGCGGACGCTAAAGTTGTAGGGGCCTGAGCCTGTCGGCGTGCCGGAGATGACGCCGGAGGAGGAGAGGGTGAGGCCGGGCGGCAGGTTGCTGCCTGACACGAGCGCGTAGGTATAGGGGCCGGTTCCGCCGCTCGTGCTGATTGCCTGATTGTAGGAGGTGCCGATGGCAGGCGTGGCAACGGTCGATGGCGTGACCGTCAGCGGGGAAGTCGATGCGTTGACCGTGATGTTGAACGTAATCGGTGCTGCAACATCATCCTTGACGATGAATGTGTCTGATGTCGCTCCGTCGCCGTTGTTCGTGTAGATCAGCGCGTAGGTGTTCGAGGGTATTCCGAAGGTTAGGCTGCCATGGGATGGCGAGACGTTGGCTGGTCCGATGAAGCCGAAATCGGCGCAGGTAAAGGTTGCGGTGCCGCCGGAGGTTATGGTCGCCGTCTGTGGAGAGGTGCATGCGGCGTGTGCCGCTGTTGCGGGCCAAAGGACGATCAATGAGATCAGGGTCAGGAATGCCAGGAAAAATGCCGGCCCGTCGCGATGCCGGCGCGAAATGCCTGACTTATTAAGCCATTTCTTATGCATTGTCCCGCCCCTGTACGCGCGCAATGCCGCGAGGAGGGTCATCCATTATCGCGGTCAGTCCGTTCAGCGCTTTAACCAATGACTTGCACGAAGCGTCGGAAAATACAACTCTGAATCGCAGATAGCGATAAATGACCTTCAAAAAAGATTATCAAGGCACTCTTCCCAAGGTGCGCGTTATGGGCGAGAGTGTTTGCGAGAATCTATTCAAAGTCGCTAAATTGTTGGGTGGGGGCAACACATGACCGATGTGTATCTCGGGCAGATCATGATGAGTGGGTTCGCATTTGCGCCGCGTTATTTCGCGCTCTGCAACGGCCAACTCTTGTCGATCAGTCAGAATCAAGCCTTGTTCTCGTTGCTGGGAACATATTACGGCGGGAACGGCACCACCAATTTTGCGCTGCCTAACCTGCAGGGCCGCGTACCGGTCTCTGCGGGTTCGTCTGTCGATCCTTCCTGGCAACCCCCGCCTTATGCGATCGGGGAGACCGGCGGCGTCGAAACCGTGACGCTGAACACGCAGCAGATGCCCAATCACATTCACCAGGGCAACGGCACCACCGCCGACGGCGCGATACGCAATCCGACGGGCACGCTTTTTGCGAAGAACTCCGTTCCCATCTATGCGCAGGCGACGGGAGCTCAGGTGCCCCTGTCGTCACAGACCGTCGCGTCGGCGGGTGGCGGACAGGCGCATTCCAACATGCAGCCTTACAGCGTCATCAATTTCTGCATCGCGCTTTCGGGCGTTTACCCGTCCCGCAACTAACACCATCGCCGGAGGTCAAAGATGAGCACTCCCTATCTCGGGGAAATACGCATGTTCGGTTTTCCCCGCGTGCCGACCGGCTGGCAAGCATGTGATGGTTCGCTGCTGGCTATATCGCAATATGACGCGCTGTATAGTCTGCTCGGCACCACCTATGGCGGTGACGGACAATCCACATTCGGCGTACCCGATCTCCGCGGACGCGTTCCCATGCATTGGGGGAGCGGGCAAGGTCTGTCGTCTCATGTCGCCGGTGAACTTGCGGGCACCGAGGCCGTGACGCTGATCACCAATCAGATGCCGCAGCATACGCACACCTTCTTCGCGACCACGGCGGCGGCAGATTCGGCGACGGTCGGAACGACGACGGAGCTTGGAGCGCTCGGCAGCGATACACTGTATGCCACCGATGTCACGGGCCTGACGCCTTTCAGCATGTCGGGGGCCTCGACGAAGGCCGCCGGCAATACGCAACCCCACGACAACCTGATGCCGACACTCACGGTGCAATTCTGCATTGCGCTTTTCGGCGTCTATCCGTCGCAAGGCTGATGCGAACTCATTTCACGATAAGGGGATAAAAATGACAGAGCCTTTCATTGGGGAAATCCAGCTGTTCGGCTTCAACTTCGCACCCCGTGGCTGGGCGTTCTGCAATGGCGCAACGCTTGCGATCCAGCAAAACACGGCATTGTTTTCGCTGCTTGGTGTAACCTACGGCGGCAACGGTATGTCGACGTTCCAGCTGCCGAACTTCATGGGGCGGACCGCAAACAATCAGGGCACGGGACCCGGCCTGAGCCAGCGATTGGCCGGCGAAGTCTTCGGGGAAAACAGTCTCACGCTGAGTTTGCTGGAAATGCCGGCCCACTCCCATTCGTTCGGGATCTACAATCAGGGTGACGTCGCGAAAAAATCGGGGACGCCGTCCGCCGGCAATTCGTTGACCGCGCCCACGCAAAGCATTCCTTTTTCCAATGCGGGTGCGCCGGATGCGCAGTTTGCTCCCAACATGATCGGCCCGGCAGGAAACGGTCAGCCGCATGAAAACCGACAACCGTATCTGGCGATAAACTACTGCATCGCCCTTGAAGGCGTTTTCCCGTCCTTCGGATGAGTCCTGTTCAAGGTTTGGCGATGTCCGATTTTCCGGTGCGGTTCCTGCCGCCCCGTATTGACGTGGCAGGTATCGCGTTGCGCCACGCCGTGCCGTCGGATGTTGCGTTCTTCCTGGAACTTTACCAGTCGTTCCGCATGGAGGAACTGGCAGCGGTGCCGTGGCCACCGGAGCAAAAAGACGTCTTTCTCCGGCAGCAGTTCAGTTTCCAGCACCGCCACTATCTCGGAAGCTTTCCCAACGCCGATTTTCTTGTCGTCGCATGCGATCGGGTGCCGATTGGGCGCCTTTATCTGGATTGTACGCCGGATCGGTGGCATGTCATCGATATCGGTTTTCTGCCGGAGCATCGCGGCCGCGGCTTGGGAACGGCTCTGCTATCCGCAATTCAGCATGAAGCGGTCGTGGCGGGCGCGGCTAGGGTCGTGTTGCATGTCGAACAGCACAACTTCCGCGCCAGGGCGCTCTATCGTCGGTTGTCCTTCCGGGAGGTTGACGACAATGGCACCCATTTGCGGATGGAATGGCCGGGCCGCGCTGTCAAAGCCGCTGCGGAACCGCCGGCTGTTTAGTTGAACACCGCCTGATAGACGATGCCCTGCTTGTCGCGCGCGACCGGAACGAGGAAAATATCCAGGACGCCGAGCGAGATATTCGTCATGCGATAAATCTGCTGCGGGAGCACGACCGCCGAATTGCTTCTAAACAGGAGGGAGAACGGCTCCCGTCTCATGCCCGGCAAAATCTGCGTTCCGCCCGGCCTCGTTTCGGCGAGGGTCAGCGGCACGGTGCTTTCGCCGAGAGAAAGATCGAATGCTTCACCGACACGTCCCGCAAAATGTTGAAGCGTCAGCAGGTCCATGCGCATTCTCTCCCGGTCGTCTGCAATCCCAAGGATTTCTCCTACAACAGGAACGGGACGGAAGACAGAGGGGCTATCGCAATGCGATCACCCGACACGGCGTTTTCCGTATGTTTTGCGTTCCTGCGAATCCGTCGCCGTGCCTGGATGCCGTGCGGGAGAGATCTGCCCTCGGTCGCCAGAGGGCGCCAAACCTGACTGGTATTTTCGGATAGTGTCAGGCGTGGATCGCACCACCTCCGATGCCCAGGGCTGCTTCCTTGACAGCTTCGCTGTGGGTCGGATGAGCATGGCAGGTATAGGCAACATCTTCCGCCGTTGCGCCGAATTCCATCGCCTGGGCGATCTGGGCGATCATCGTTCCCGCGAGAGACGCGACGATGTGAGCCCCGAGGATCACATCGGTCTGTTCGTCGGAAATGATTTTTACGAAGCCGTCGGTCTCGCCATTCACCTTGGCGCGGCCATTTGCGGCCATCGGAAATGTCGAGACGCGGAATGGGCGTCCGGTCGCCTTTGCCGCCTCTTCTGTCAGCCCGACGCTGGCGACTTCGGGATCGGTATAGACGACCGCCGGAACGATGGCGTGATTGACGTCGCGCGGGATGCCGGCGAGGCGTTCGGCCAATGCGATGCCTTCATCTCCGGCGCGATGCGCCAGCATCGGACCATTCGTGACGTCCCCGATCGCGTAGATACCGTTTACCGCGGTTCGCGCCGCACCATCGACCGGTATGAAACCACGGTCGTCGGTGTCTATGCCGATGATATCCAAGTGGAGTTTCGATGTGTTGGGCCGACGCCCGGTCGCAATCAGAACGGTGTCCGCCATGATGGTTTCCGGAGCGCCTTCGGCTTCCACCGTGATTGCGGCGGAATCTCCAGCCCTTTCGATCGATTGGACCTGAACCGAGGTGCGGATATCGAGCCCTTGTTTTTCAACGAGTTGTCTCACCCTTACGCGGATGTCGCGGTCCATACCGGGAAGGATATCATCCAGATATTCGAGGACGATGACCTTCGATCCCAATCGGCTCCAGACCGAGCCCAGTTCCAAGCCGATGACACCACCTCCAACCACGACCATCGTCTCTGGAACGGCTTTCAGCGCGAGTGCCCCGGTCGAATCGATGATGATGCCCTCTTGATTGTTCACATCGACCGATCGAAACGGTGAGGGATCGGAACCGGTCGCGATCACAATCGACTTCGCGGTGTAGTCCCGACCTGAGATCGACACTCTGTTATGTCCCGAAAACGCCGCCCATCCCTCAATACGCACGATCTTGTGTTTTCTGAAAAGGAAATCGATGCCCTTGGTCAGGCTGTGAACCGTTGCGTCCTTGCGGGCCATCATCTTTGAAAGATCGAGCGATACGTTTTCAACCTTGATTCCATAATCCGACAACGCGCCATGGGCGGCGGTGTGAAAATGGTGCGAAGCCGTCAGAAGCGCCTTCGAGGGAATGCACCCCACATTCAGGCAGGTGCCGCCCAAGGTATCGCGCCCTTCGACGCAGGCGGTCGCGAGACCCAGCTGGGCCGCACGGATTGCACATGCATATCCACCAGGGCCACCACCGATGACGAGCACGTCAAAGTCGAATTCTTCCATCATTGCGGCCAGGACTCCAGTGTTCGCACGAATTCGCCAAGCCAGGTGTTCGTCTGGTGACCATCGAGAGACCGATGATCGATCGTCAGGGACACATATGCCATCGGCCGGATTTGGATTGTGTCGATGCCGTCCACCTCGCGGACCACGACCCGCTTCTCGAGCTTGCCCACGCCCAGAATGGCCGACTGCGGCTGATTGATGATGATCGGCGCTGCGAAAAGGGACCCGGAAACGCCGTGGTTGGAGATTGTGAACGTGCCGTCTTTCAGGTCCTCCGGCTTAAGCGCGTTGTTGCGGGCACGGCTGGTCATGTCCTGAAGACGTGCCGCAATGCCCTGAAGCGAGAGGTTCTGTGCCTGGCGAATGACCGGCACCACCAACCCCTTGTCGCCGAGTGCGGTGCCGATCCCGATATTGACGTCGCCGAAGATCTCCAGGCTGTCGGCGTGCCACCGGCTGTTGACTTCGGGGACCATCTTCATCGCGGCGATACAGGCCGCGACGATATAGGCGGTGTATGAGAGGTTCACACCTTCCGCCTTCATCCGGCTTTTATGGGCATCCCTGTGACGCATGATCGCCGTGAAATCGGCCTCGAAGACTGCGGTCACCTGCGGCGCGGTGGCAAGGGACTGGTGCATATGCTTCGCGATGGCCAGGCGCATCGCCGTATGCGGGACCTTTCTTGAAACACCGCCTTCCAAGGGCGCGACCGATGCTGGACCGGCTAAGATGTCGCCGCTCGGTCTCGCTGGAGCAGGAGGCAGGGCAAAGCTGGACGGAGCGGCCTCGCGTTCATGCGCCAAATCCATGTCTGCCCGGGTAACGCGGCCACTCTTCCCGGTTCCGCTGACCGTGGACGGATCGATGCCATATTCCGCCGCGGCGCGTCGAACAGCCGGGGAATAGTGTATGCCGGCGTGACGGGATATGGCTTGCTGCTCGATGGTCGATTCCGTGACGGTCGGTGTGGCGGGGGTGCTAGCCCGTTGCGTGGACATGCGGCCCAATATCGCGCCCGGTGCTGCGTCGTCGCCATTGTTCATGCTGATTTCGACGAGGGTCCCGTCACAGGGTGCGGGAACCTCCTGGGTTACCTTGTCCGTCTCCAGTTCGACGAGGGCCTCACCCTCGGCGACACTGTCGCCCACCTGCTTCAGCCAGTTTCGAACGACGGCTTTGGTGCCCTCCTGTTCGACCGGTGCCAGAATATCGATCGTTTCGCTCATCCCTAGAACTCCAGAAGCGCTGCAATTCGCTCGGCAATCCGCTCCACCGACGGAACCGCCCAATCCAACAGAACCGGGTTATGCGGGCTTGGAATATCGGGCATGGTCAGACGAGAAATGGGGGCGTCGAGATCCATGAATGCTTTGTCGGCAACGACTGCCGCGATTTCGGCGCCGAAGCCGGCCGAACCGAGGTCTTCGTGCACGATGAGGCATCGACGGGTCTTCTTGACCGAAGACAGGACGGCATCCTCATCCCAGGGCATGAGCGTCCTCAAATCGACGACGTCGGCGGAAAAGCCTTCGGCCGCGTCTTCGCAGCGCTGGACCATGGCTCCCCAGGTCACGATGGTGATGTCGTTGCCCGTGCGTGTGAACTTCGCCTTTCCAAAGGGAAGCGCGAAATCGTCGCCGGGATAGGGACGGCGCGCCCAGGCGTGATCGAGCATAGCGCGATGTTCAAAGAAGATCACGGGATCATTGCCTCGCAGCGACGTCCGCAGCAGGCCTACCGCATCCTCCGCATTCGAGGGAACCGCCACCTTCCAGCCCGGCTGGTGGACGAAAGCGACCTCGTTCGTCTGGCTGTGCCAGGGATCCCCGCATTTGAAGAAACCGCCCGGCATGCGGAGCACGATCGGGGCTGCGAAACGGTTGTTCGTGCGCCAGCGGATCGTGCCGCAATCATTGATCTGCTCGCTTGCAGGTTCCGCATATTTCCGGAACTGGATTTCGGGCACCGGCACCAGGCCGGCCAGCGCCATGCCGACGGCACGGCCGACAATTCCTTCTTCCGATAGCGACGTGTCGAAAACCCGACCGTTGCCGAACTTCTCCTGAAGGCCCAGCGTCACGGCGTGGACGCCGCCCTTCGGGCCGACATCCTCGCCAAAGATGACGACACGTTCGTTGATCGACAATTCGTGATCGAGCGTTTTGCGGATCGCGGTGACCATGTTCATCCGCGATCCCGAACGTTCCGGAACATCGGTGCTGACGGGGGCGACGTAGCCGTCGCGATGCTGGCCGCCCATGACCTGCATCTCGCCGCTGTAGAAAACATTCCTGGTCACGGTGCCGGGATCGGTCACGGGACGCGCTTCGGCGGCTTCGCGCGCGCGTTCCGCGTCATCCCGCGCTTTGTTCCGGGTGGCGTCCCACTCCTCGGGTGTCATGACGGCAGGAACGAGAAAGTCGTGGAGACGCGGCAGAGGATCCCGCTCCCATTCCTTCCGGACGATATCCTCGCTTTTATAGGTCTGCGTATCCTGGAAACTGTGGCCTTGGAGCCGGGGAACGGTCAGGCGCAACAGCGCCGGCTTGCGCATTTCTCGAACAAAGGCAACGGCCTCCTGCGTCAGGCGTGCGGCTGCGGCAGGATCGCAGCCGTCCCCATCCAGAATCAGCAGGTCTTTCCAGCTTGCCAGATTGGCCGCAATGTTTCCGCCGGGGGTCTGGATGGTCGAGGGCACCGAGATTCCAAAGCCGTTGTCCTCAATGTAAAACAACATCGGGAGCGACTGGGTCGTCGCCGCTGTCATCGCTGCCCAGAATCCATTTGATGCAACGGAGCCGTCGCCGCCGAGTACGACGGCGATATCCCTGGCATATTCCCGGCGCCCGAGCGTATCGGAGTAATAGTTCATGGCCTGCGCCCAGCCGGCCGTCGGCGTGTATTGCGTACCCACGCCACCGCACATCGGAAGGGCCGATGCGCCGGAGAGATTGGGATAGTTGAAGACCACGCCGATGTCGCGCCCGTCCGAATATCCGCCGGATCGCCCCATGGCGGAACCCAGCGCATCAACCGGATCGACGCCGAGTGAAAGCAGGAGGGGGCGTGAACGATAATAGCCGCAGGCCGCGTCATGGGTGCCGGTCAGTTGCATGCCCAACAGGATCTGCGCCATGTCATGCCCACGGGCCGAAAACTGATAGAGCACCTTCTTTTCGGGAACGAGCCGCGTCTCTTCCATTTCGTCCAGAGCGCGCGACAGTTGCAGATAATAGGCAAGGCGCTGCCAGTCGATCCCGTCGTCTGGCGAGTTTCGCTCGCGGCCCTTCACGACAACCTGGTCCATGAGATCCTCCCGTAATCACATGGGATCAGCATATTCGGTTGCCGCGCGATTATCCTTTCAATCTCGGGGCCAAATCCTTACGATATGAATTAAGACGTTCATAGTTTCGGATTTTTCGAATGGAATCATTCACTCTCGATGCGGTCGACAAAGCTATCCTCCGTGCTTTGCAGGAAGAAGGTGACATCAGCCAGACAAGATTGGCGGAACGGGTCGGGGCGTCTGCGGCTTCCTGCTGGAGACGCATCACCAAGCTCGAACAGGCTGGCGTGCTCGGTAAAACTGTCCGGCTTGTCGATCCCGATGCGATCGGCAAAGGGCTGAACGTCTTCTGCCAGGTCCGGATGAAGTCCCATGATCCTGCTGCGCGGCGTGACTTCGAGCTCTTCATCAATAGTCATCGGGAAGTGCTTGAATGTTACTCGATGTCAGGTGAGTGGGACTATCTGATCCGAGCTGTCGTCGGCGACGTCCGCGAATATGAAACCCTCTTGATGAGAGGGATTCTGACGCATGACGCCGTTTTGACCTCGTCATCCCACTTTGCTCTGAAGGCGGTGAAATACACGACTGCACTTCCCACGTGACGCCGCCGGCTCGTCACCTTCGCAACGACCGGGATGGAGCATCGACGCGGTGATGTTGTCACCCGCGTGCGCGTAGCGCCGCCGTCAAAGGCAGGCGCGTCGCGGACAAGGCTGGCAGGGCGCCTCCGACGGCGCCGATTGCCAAACCGAGAATGCCTGCCGTCACCATCACGCCTTCGTCCATGGTGAGCCGGAAAGACAGGCTGGCATTGTTTGTGCCGATGGTGCTGGCCTGCCAGCCATTGAACATGAACCACGACGCCACGAGGCCGAGGATCACACCGGCTGCCGCAAGCGTCACGGCCTCCATCCATGTCGCGATGAAGGCTGGCAGACGGCTGAAACCCAAGGCGCGCATGGTGGCGATTTCGACGGTCCGGTCGGACACCGAACTCATCATCGTGTTGAGTGCGCCCGCGGTGGCGCCGAGCGCCATCAGCAATGCCACCGGCCATCCGAACAGCCGAATGAGATTGGCTGTGCCCGATGACTGAGCGGCGAACAGATCCGCTTCGGTCATCGCGACCAGAGGGGTGCCGGTGATTTGCCCAAGCGCCACCTTCAGCTTTTCCATTGCGCCGGGACCTTCCAACCGTAGGCGAAGGCTCTGAACCTCTCCCATTCGATCGAAGGCGGAGCCAACGGTATCGAGATCACCCCATATTTCTGACTCGAAAGCACTGCCGCCCGATGCGAAATGCCCGCTCACCGTCCAATCGACCGGGCCTAGCCGCACGCGACTTCCAACGGCGAGTGCCGGGAATTCTTCTGCAATCCGTTCACCGACGACGATCTCACGCGCACCTTGCTTGGCGAAACGCCCGGTCGTCAGCACGACACCGTCACGCAAGGTAGGCCCGGTTGGATCCATGCCACGCAGGGCCAGCATCTTTACCGTATCCGCTTGATCGTCGCGCATTTCGACGGCGACCACTATTTCCCGTGACGATACCGGATCGCCGCTTGTATCCCGCCGCACGCCGATATCCCCTCGCATTGCCGCGATCGTCCGGATGGCGGCAGCCGGAATATCGGAGCCGTTCTCCTGGCTGGTGCCGCCACCGAGGACCACCGCCACGCTCGGCGAGCCGGCACTTCTCAAAGCCGTCTCGAACCCGCTGGCCATGGACAGGAAACCTGCAAGCACACAGACGACGAGCGCGACGGAAAATGCCATGGAGGCGGCGATTGCAAAGCGTCTCGGCAGGCTGAGGAGGTTTGCTCTGATCATCACTTGCGTTTGCTTGAATAGGGAAGACATCGTTTTATCTCGCTCTGAAGGCCGCGGTAATCGGCACGCGCATGGCATTGATCGCCGGTATCAGTCCGGTGAGGAGACCCAAGCCTGCAATGAATGAAACGGCCTTGGCGAACACCGGCAACGAGAGGACGAGGCCCAGCGTCGGGCCGGTCACAATGGTGGCGATCTTTGCCAGGATGAGCCCGATCGTGCCGCCTGCCGTGAAGACGAACAGCGTTTCGGCAAGCACGAGCTGCAGGATTTGCCCGCGCGAAAAGCCAAGCGTCTTCAACACGCCGATCTCGAACGTGCGCTCGCGGACGGCGAAGACCATCGTGTTGACGACGATCATCAGCAGTGTGACGAAGGCGGCACTGACGACAAGATCGATAATCAGGCCGACATCGGCATATTGGCGAAGGAAGGCTTCCAAAAACTGCTTTTCCGACTGCGTGCGGGTCGGGACAGCCGAATTGACAAACAGGGCATCGATACGTGCAGCAAGAACGGCGGCAGACGTGCCGCCTGAGGGACGCACGACAAAAGCATCGACCGTGTCCTTGCCGCGCGCGCGGGCGGTGTTGACGTAATCGTAGTTTGCGAGCAGGAAATAGGTGTCGGTATTGGCGTTCTCGCCTTCGAAAATACCGGCGATCTCGAACCGCCAGTCGCGGCTCCCATCTTTCCGGGTCATCTGGAACGAGGTCACCGTGATGCGTTGCCCAACCGTCCAGCCTTGTGCCTCCGCCAAGGCGCGACCGACCAAAACGCGGTCTCTCGTCCCGCCGACTGCGGCAATCAGGTCCGACGTCAGGCCAAGCTCTCTGCCGTTCACCGCAGCGATTGAGCTGAGATCAGCAGCGCTCACGGCCACGACGTTTTTCTCGATATCGACATACCCTCGCAGCCGCGTCAGATAGGCGACAGCACCGACACCCGGCTCGGCTTCAATGCGTCTCATATACGCCATTGGCAGGGGCTGTGTGCGTCCCGCTGCATTCATTACGCCGAGAAGGTCGTCGCTGGCGCCGGACGATCCTTGCGTTCCGTCGAGAAAGCTCGCGGTCAGGCCGTAGATTAAGAAGGCAACCGTCACGCAGCAGATCAGGAGGACGGTGCGGGTGGGCTTTCGCCGGAGGTTTCGTCTGGCAATATGGAGGAAGCGCATCAGGCAGCCCTTTTCTGCTCAACAAAACTTCCCTTGTCGAGGTGTAGGGTCCGGCGGGCGTGAAATGCGGCCTGCGGATCGTGTGTCACCATCACGATCGTCTTTCCAAACTCCCTGTTGAGGAGGCGCAGCATGGTGAGAACATCGTCCGCGGATTTCCGGTCGAGATCGCCGGTCGGCTCGTCGCAGAGCAGGAGAGCGGGATCGGCCGCGATTGCGCGCGCTATGCCGACACGCTGCTGCTGGCCGCCGGACATCGATCCGGGATACTGTTTTTCACGCCCGGCAAGGCCGACCAGTTCGAGAACATTGCCGACGCGAATACGCCGCTCTTTCGCCGAAATCGGTTTGAGCAGAAGCGGCAGTTCGACATTCTCTCTTGCATTGAGCATCGGCAACAGATTGTAGAACTGGAAGACGATGCCCAGGTTGTGCGCCCGCCATGCCGAGCGCGCGCTTTCTCCCATGCGGTCAAGCCTGACGCCGCCGATGGCGATCTCACCGGCATCCGGGCTTTCGACACCCGCGAGCATGTTGAGCAGGGTTGATTTTCCTGAACCGGACGGCCCCATGATTGCTACGAAGTCGCCACGGGGGATGTCCAGGTCCAGTTTGGGAAAGATCGGGATAGCTTCGCCGCCGATCCTGAATTGCTTCCTTACATCTCTCAAAACGATATATGGCGCACCGTCGTGACGTTCGGTCATCGTTGAGCTTCTCCTGTTTGATAATGGGTTTCGGGCACGATGATGCGGATGCGCGCGGCCATGTTGGGCCGGATGCCGACCGGCGGTTCAACGAGGGAGAGCCGAAGCCCGATCGTGCCTTTTTCGGCCGATGCGACCGGCGCTATCCGTTGGAGCTCGATGGCAAAAGGTTGATCCGGAAAGCCGTCCAGCATCGCCTCTCCCCGCAAGCCGGGGCGCAGCAGAGACAGATTTGTTTCGGCCATGTCCGCGTCGATCGCCAGGTCGGTGGTATCGGTGAGCGTTAAAATGCTCTGGCTTTCGCGCACGCTGTCAGCACGCGCCAGAACCGTATCGCCGATATGTGCGCTGAGTTGCGTCACAGTTCCCGCAAATGGCGCACGGACCGTCAGCCCGTCCACCCGCTCCCGCGCAACACGGATGGCGAGATCAGCCCTGGCTGCCTCTTGGCGGGCCAGTTCGACGCCGTTCAAGGCCTGCTTCAAGCCGGTTTCGGTGTCCTCAAGGTCTTTCCTGGCTGTTGCGTTGAGCCGCGTCAGAGCTTCGCTGCGGCGAAGCAAGGCCTTGGCATGTGCCAAAGTGATTTCCCTGGCGGCAAGCGCAAGATCGGCCGAAACCTTGGCTGCGTTTGCTTGCTCCAATGCCAAGCGGGCGCTGGCGTCTTCCAGAACCGCGAGCACCTGGCCGGCATGGACCCGATCTCCAACGTCAACGGCAATGTCCGTGATCTGGCCCTCATATTTGGAAAAGACAGTCGTGGAATGCAGCGCGATGACATAGCCTGATCCCGTAATTTCACGCGCGGATGTTGCGGGCGATGCCATGCTTGGTGAGATATTGTCGTGTTCCGGAGTGCTGCGGAGTGCCTTCCCCGACCCGGTCTGGTCCCGTTTGGCGACGTCACCGTTATCTGAAAGGCCTGCTATCACGTCATTCGGAAATCTCGGAGCGAGCAGAGCCGCGGCGATACCGGTGGCCGCCAGGAACAGGGTGCCGGCGATCCACCCGACATGCGTGCGGCGCGGTTCCGGCGTCTCCAGAGAAAGAGACTTGAGCGTTTCGGCGAGTTTGCGATCGTGTTCGGTGAGCGTGTTCATGCCGCCACCAAAGCCGGTCTGGTCGGCGAACTCGACCTTGAACCTGTTTCAGGTCGTCCTGAATCGCGATTTCGCCCTATCGGAGGGCCGGATCAGTCCGGCTGCGCCCGGCTCTGTCGCCACTGGACGGGCGTTATGTCGGTGAGCCGCCGGAACTCTCGATTGAAATTGGATTTGGTCTGGAAACCGACCTCGAGCATGATCTCCGTCACCGATTTTTCGGTGTCCGACAGCAATTGGCAGGCTTCCGCAATGCGAAATTCATTGACGTATTGCGAGACGTTTTTTCCGGTTGCACGGTTGATCGCCGCGGAAATCTGCCGTGCCGGAATAATGGCTTTGCGTGCCAGTCGATCAAGGTTGAGGTCCGGATCACGGTAAGAACGTTTTGTCTCCATGAGCAGCTGGATGGCCGCGAGCGTATCCCTGTCGGCCCTGTCGTCGGTGTCGGGGGCTCCGGTGTCGAGTTCAGCAGGCTCTCGCCCTTGAACGACGACGGCGGCGGCGATCGACAGCACGATCAACGCAACGAGATTTCCGATTGCCACCATGCCGGGCGCATGTTTGCCCTGCGTCCATGAAAAATCGAGAAACACCAACAGGTCGAGCGCTGCCGAAAGCAACAAAGCAAACGCGGCAAAGATCAGCGCCCGATAGACGGGGGCGGCACTTTCGAAGGGTGTTCGCCGCAGAGCATCAGGCCCTTGCCGCATGAGGTACAGGATTGCTCCGGCATAGCCGATGAATATCCCAGGCAGAACAGCATCGATCGCGCCCCGCCACGTTATAATCAGCAGCGCGATGATAACGGCGGGGATCACATGCAGACCAAGCGGCATATGGCGAGAGAAGCGATCCTTGCGAACCATTTTCGCTACGCCGCAATAGACCAGGGGAGGTACGAGCGCCGCGCCCATCGGGGCGATGAACATCACCTGCTCGATATTGTATCCCCAGCGCAATCCCGAGAGAAAAGCCTGAAAGGCACTCAGGAGGATCAAGGCGAGGAAGGAAAGATTGCGCGGCTTTCCGTCTTCACCGGCCCTCACCACAGCGACGAACAGAATGAGCAGCATCAGGGCAACAACGAAGGAAAGCGGAATGAAGGGCATGAGGGCCTGATGCAAGGATGGGGTGAATCGATGGGACTATGCTGATCTTACGGGCATGATACCGCGACCTGAAACATGTTTTAGGTCTTGCCTGTCGTGAAGTCTCGGCGTGAGACGCCATCCTGATGGAGTGCGCGGGGTCAAGAGGCTGCGATAGCGAGCGGCGATCTTTGCGCCTATAATGGCGGCAATGCCTCGGTCGCGGAGCCTGTCATGCAGCTTGAAAATCAATACGCACCATTTGAAATAACAGGTTTGGAGCCGGACAGCACTGAGGCCTCTTCCGTGGTGGTCAAGCTGTTGCTGGGGTTCTGGGCCACGGAATTTGCCATGTCCATCTCGCTCTGGGTCATTCTTGGCGTCAATCCGCTCAATTACATCCCGATCAAGGCGGCGGTGTCGCTGGTCTCGCTTCTGCTGACATTCGTCACCACGCGGATCATCCGATCGTTTCGCGTTTCGAACATCATCTCCAAGATATTTCTTTCCTTTCCCCTGTCCATTCTCGCCGCAATGATATCGACCTCGTTTGAATTTGGTCTCTTTCACTACATCGATCCCGCTGTCGCGGTTCAGTATGACCTGGGAAACTTCTGCTACTCGCTTTTCTATGCGATATCGCTGTTCTTCGGCTGGTCCTGCTTCTTCATAGCGCATTTGTACCATCTGGAAGCCCGCGCGCACGAGCGTCGCTTCGCCATATCGCGCGAGGAGGCCTTGAACGCCAAAGTGCAGGTGCTGCACTACCAGATCAATCCGCATTTCCTGTTCAACACGCTCAACTCCGTCGTCGGCTTGATCGAAGAAGGCGCATCGACGCATGCCAGCCGCATGGTCATATCGCTCTCGTCCTTTATGCGTAAAATGCTCGAACTCGATCCGCTGCACGACCTGACGCTTGCCGAGGAGCTATCCCTCGAAACCGAATATCTCCGGATCGAGCAGGAGCGTTTTTCCGACAGGATGAGCGTTTCCTTCCAGATACCCGAGGAACTCGCGGACGCCCTGGTTCCAAGCCTCATCCTGCAGCCGCTGATCGAGAATGCCGTCAAACACGGGCTTGCATGTTCGTCCGGGTTCCTGACGGTCACGATCACGGCCGTTCAGGAGGGCGAGGCTCTCATCCTGTTCGTCGATAACGTGACGCAGGCGCCGATGCGGTTTCACGCGGCCGGCCGCCCGAGCCTCGGGATCGGTCTTGCCAATGTCGAACACCGCATCCGCGCACGTTTTCCGCAGGCGGGATCGTTGATCGCCGGCCCGGTTTCGCCGATGCATTTTCGCGCCATGCTTACCATGCCGCTTCGCAGAGCAGACAGCGCTCGCCCGTCAGCCGAATTGTCCCTAGGCGTGCACAGGGCAGTGAACGCGTGAGCGCGGAACGACCGGGACGGCGTGTCCATGCACGAACCGCCAGGAGATGAGGCTCTGAAACGGGAGGACGTCTCACGCCATGCGTTCGGCCAGCAATGGTGGCGGCGTGAAGGTTGCGAGCGTCGCGCACAATGCTTCCAGATAGGCACTTCGCAGCTTGGCCAGGTAAAAATGCCCGCCACTCCAGATCTCTATATTGGCGGGCGAAGTTGAAAGGTCGGTCCAGCCGCCAAGGCTGTCCACCGGAACCAGGCCATCGGCATCACCTCCGGTGACATGAAGAGGGATGTCGAGCGGTGCGCGTCGATCGTCGAAAACATAGGTTTCCAACAGCTTGAGGTCGTTGCGCAGGATTGGCAGGATGAGGGCGAGCAGTTCCGGGGAATCCAGCACTTCCCGCGGTGTGCCATCGAACCGCTTCAATTCCTCGACGAGATCCTGATCCGGCAGGAGATGCTTGAGGCGTCCGATCGGATGGGACGGTGCGGACCGGCCGCTCAGCAGCAGCCCTGCCGGCATGGCGAGACCGTTCCGTCTCAGGTAGTGCGTGAGTTCGTAGGAAATGAGCGCTCCCATGCTGTGTCCGAAGAAGGCAAAGGGCATCTCCGGAAGATAAGGAGCGAGCGCTTCCCCCAAGCTATCGACCAGGGTTGTCATCGTATCGATCGGCGGTTCCATCATGCGCATGCTGCGACCCGGCAATTGCACCGGCCAAACCTCTATGTCGCCGGGCAGGAGCGCGGCCCAGTCCCGATAGAATTCCGCACCCCCGCCGGCAAAAGGCAGGCAGAACAAGCGCAGGCGCGCATTGTCCCGGCGTGTGACATAGCTCACCCACTTGCACGGAGAGCGGGTGAGAGGCGAAGCGGGAGCAGTCATATGAACTCGCGGGTTTTCATCGTTGCAATGCGTTTGGCGGGAGAGGAAATCCGTTCGAGGCCGATCAGGGTCTGTAAATTCTCCATGAGCAGCGCATCGTCGATCGGGCGGAACGGAAGACCTGTTGCAACCAGCCGGGCACGCGTCCGTTCGGAGCGGATCGGAATGAAGTGATCGTAGTCACGCCAGACATCGCCGATCAGCGGCAGGGTTTCCTGTGAAAGTGGCGAGGCCGGATCGACGGTGGCCGCGACACGCCGCGCCCAGTCGGGACCGTCGAGGCATTCCACGGCGTAGCCGAGATTGCGCAACACGCGGCCGATATCCCGCCATTTGAGATCGGTGTCGTTGCACAGATGGTGAACGCGCCCCCAGGCGGTGCGATCTTTGGCGAGCGCGATCATCGCGTCCGCCGCCTGATCGACGGGCACGAAATTCACGGGACGCTCGCCGTCGGGCACCGCGCCGCTCTGGATCATGAGTTCCACGAGGCGCCAGAACATGTCCTGCGGATTGGGGCGATGATGCACGAGATCGCCGCATACGGTGGTCATGCGCATGACGGAAGCGGAAAGCCCGCGGTCGAGCGCCCGTCGCATCATGCTGTCGGAGGCCCAACGCGCCTGAAGATAGCCATTGGGCAAGCCTTGCCAGGCATCGAGGGCCGCGGTCTCGTCCGCTGCCGGGCTGTCGGCTTTCGCCGTGCTGTGATCCACGACGCCGAGGCTGCCGATGAAGTGCAGGGGCTTGGATGGGCCTGCGGCTGCAAGCTCGATCATCGTGCGGGTCGATAGGACATTCGCGGCCCGCAGGCGATCATAGGGAAGGACGAAGTTGATGCGCACGCCGGTATGAAACAGGACGTCCATACCATCCGCAAGGGCTGACCAACGCGACGGGGCGAGCCCGAACTGCGGCATCGCAAGCTCGCCGGCGACGGCCCGAAGCGCGTGCCCGCGCCGCTCCGTCCAAAGCCGGAAACTATCGAGATGGGCGGCGAGGCGTGAGAAGGCCTCGGCATCGTCGCGGCCTGCGGCAAGGCAGGTGACGACCGCATTCGGTTCATCGAGCAACCGGGCAAGCAGCCAGGCATTGATGAAGCCTTCCGCCCCCGACAGGAAGATACGGGCGCCGGATTGCGGCCAGTCGCGAGCAGGCTCGGCTGACGGCAAGATGGCGTCGGCCAGCCGGGATTCCTGATCGAGATCAACCGACTGCCGTTCGCGGGTCTCGTCTGCGGAGGCCGATCGGTTGGCCAGCGCGTCGATGAGTGCAGACTGGCTGCGCACGTCGGGATGATCGAGGACGGCGCGGATCGGGAAAGGCACTGCGAAACGGCGGCGGATGTTGAAGCAGAGCTGCGTCATCAGGATGGAGTTGCCGCCGGACTCGAAGAAATCGAGGCCGACACTCCGGATTTGCCGCCCCAGCGTCGCAGTCCACACATCGAGCACTGCGCTTTCGGTATCGGTCTGCGCCGGCATGATGTCACCCTCGTCGGCTGGCAGGTCGAAGGCCGGCGTCGGCAGGTTGCGGCGATCGATCTTGCCGGTCGCCGTCTTGGGCATTGCCGCGAGGACAACGATGGCGTCGGGCACCATGGAGCGTGACAGGCGGCGCAGCAGCAGATTGCGGAGCTCGATCGAAAGGGCCTGGTCTGCCGCCACCGGAGATGTTTGACGCTGCGTCACGTAGGCAACCAAGCGCGGTTCCCCGTCTGCTCCCGAAAACTGCGTGACGATCGCCTGATCAATGGCCGCATGTTGCTTCAGATGTACCTCGATCTCACCGGGTTCGATGCGAATGCCGCGAATCTTCAGCTGGTTGTCGCGACGTCCACGGAAAAGCAGCATGCCGTCTGCCCGCAGCAGCGCCATGTCGCCGGTGCGGTAGAGCCGATGCTCGCTGCCGTCGGCCGCGGTCCAGACGCGGAAGGCCGCGGCGGATTGTTCAGGGTCGTTGCGGTAGCCGTTCGCCAGGCCCGCCCCGCCGATCATCAATTCGCCCACCGCGCCGTAGGGGAGCGGCCGGCCTTGGGGGTCGAGAACCCGGACTTCCGTTCCGGCGATCGGGCGGCCGATGGGTATTTCGCTTTCATCTCCCTCGACCTCGCACCAGGTCGCATCGGCCATCACCTCGGAGGAGCCGTAGACATTGAGGACGCGCGCCTGCGCAAACCGCTGCCGCGCCTGGGCGGCCAGTGCCGGAGGAAAGGCTTCGCCGCTTACCTGAAGAATGCGGATCGCATCCAGCGTGCCGCTGTTCTGTGCCATCAGGGAGGAGAGCAATGTCGGTGTCAGGACCAGATGGCTTACGCGCCGCGTCGCCATGAGATCCCAGAGTTCCATGGGATCACGTGCCGCTTCCGGCTCAGGGACGATGGCTGGATAGCCGAAGACCAAGGGTGCCAGCAACTCGCATACCGCATCGACGAAGGCCGGCGAGGTCTTCAGGCAGGCGACCGCATCAGGTGCGGCGGGGACATCGCGCGCCATCCATGCCAGCCGGTTGGCAAGCGCCTTGTGCGGCAGTTCCACGCCCTTCGGCTTTCCGGTCGAGCCGGAGGTGAAGACGACACAGGCGACGTCATCCGGCGCCGGGCGACGAAAGGCAGGCAGGATAGGCGCCGGGATCGCCGGGTCGATCGATGCGCAATCGATGACGGGGTCGCTGCCAGCTCCGTCATCAGCCCACAACGCGCTCTCGGTGAGGATCACACAAGGGCCGTGGTCGGCGAGTGTTTCGCACAGGGCCTGCTGCGGACGGCGCGGATCAAGCGCGAACCAGATGCGGTTGAGACGCAATGCGGCAAGGATCGACGCGGCGTAGTCGAAGCCCGGATGAAGCCGGATGGCAAGCGGTCTGCCGTCGGGCGCTGCCGCTTCCACCTGCGCTGCGATGGCGAGGGCTCGCTCGCGGAGTGCGGCGCGGCTGATGTTCTTTCCGTCTTCGT
>NZ_CAMLFY010000011.1 GCF_946479415.1 uncultured Shinella sp.
GCGACGGCGAGGTCATCCAGCAGGGCACAAGCCAGGACATCGTCCTGCGCCCCGCAGACGACTATGTCGCAAACTTCGTCAAGGAGGTGAACCGTGGACGCGTCGTCCAGGTCGAGGCCGTGATGACGGCCGGGCCGGTGCCCACATCGGGTCGACCAACGGTCATGACCGGGACGACGGTGGAAGATACGCTTCGCCTGCTCTCGCGTGAAAATGCCGAAGAAGGTGTGGTGGTGTCGCCGGCGGGTGAGGCGCTGGGGCTTGTGTCCATCCGCCAGCTTGCCGGTGCGATGGTGAACACCGCACATTAGGCCAAATCACACTGCGCATGATGCCGCAACAGCAAGCCCTGCCCTGCCAAGGCCATCCATATTCCAGATGGCCTTGGCACGGGATGAAAGACTACAGTATGTCTACAAAATGGAGCGGCTCCCCGGTAATCACACATGAAAAACGAATCGAAGCGCAACAAGACAAACTGCCTTGATGATTTGAAGCGGCGAATCCTGACGGAGGCGCTGGAGCCTGGCACCTATCTCGATGAGATGGAACTGGCGGACGAATACGGGATCTCGCGCCCGCCGCTGCGTGAAGTCCTTCGACAGCTTGCCGGCGAAGGCTATGTCGTACTCCACGAAAACCGGGGCACGCAGGTCGCCCCGATGAGCCACAAGTCCCTTCGCAACTTCTTTATCGTTGCGCCGATGATCTATGCCGCCGTCGGCCGCCTCGCCGCGCAGAACGCAACGGTCCCGCAAATCGGCAGACTGAAGGACGTCCAGCGTCATTTCCGTGACGCCATCCGGGACGGAAACGGGGAGCAGAGTGCGCTGGCAAATGAGCGGTTCCACTCGATTATGGGCGAAATGGCCGACAACGAGTTCTTGGTTCCAAGCCTCCGGCGCCTGCTTATCGATCACACACGCATTGGCATGACGTTCTACAACAGCCAAAACGACGACATGTCCTTGCAGCGAACAGTTGCCGCCAATCAGCATGACGAGTTCATTGCTCTTATCGAGACACGCAACGGGGATGGATGCGCAGAGCTCGCGGTCGACCACTGGGAACTCTCGCGAACGTTCATCGAGAGCTTTGTTTCGCCAAGCAGCATTTTCGCGCCGTTGGGACGCCCGTTGAACGGGGTGCGATAGCCGCACGCACCGACTGAAAGCACCCCAACGGCATCCGCCTGCCTTGCGGATCGCCTGTATCCCGGAAGCCGAACGAACCCTTCCTGCATCGCATTTTCCGGCAGTCAGCGGGAGCCGGGTGAGCGATTTGATCGAGAATACATATTGTCTACTATTGCACTACACCCTGTCTTCATATAGAAGACTAGCAGTTCAATTCCAATGAGAGCCGAGGAGACATCCATGAACTTTGACGGCATCTACACGCCGGTCATCACGCCGCATCGTGACGATGGATCGATCGACCGCGATGCGTTTGCCCGAATGATCGAGCACCTGATCGCATCGGGCGTTCACGGCCTCATCAACGGCGGTTCGACGGGCGAATATTACGCCCAGTCGATGGACGAACGCGTGGAGATGGTCAGGTTCGCCAAGGAGGTCATCGGCGACCGCGTGCCGCTCGTGGTGGGCACCGTCGCGATCCGCCTGGAAGATTCGATCATCATGGCCGAGACGGCGGCGAAGGTCGGTGCAGCCGCCATCCTCGTCGGTTCGCCGCCCTATTCCGTGCCGACGGAGCGGGAGAATGCGCTGAACGCGCTCGCCATCGACCGTGCGGCGGATCTGCCGATCATGCTCTACAACTATCCCGGCCGCATGGGCATCAGCATGGGCGAGGAATTCCTCGACCGCGTCGGCCGCAGCCGGAATTTCAACGCGATCAAGGAAAGCTCGGGCGATATCAACCGCGTGCATCTGCTGGCCCGCGATTATCCGCACATCCAGATGTCCTGCGGCATGGATGACCAGGCGCTGGAATTCTTCGCCTGGGGCGCCAGAAGCTGGGTCTGCGGCGGCTCGAACTTCCTGCCATCGGAGCATATCGCGCTCTACAAGGCCTGCGTCCTCGAAGGGAATTTTGCCAAGGGTCGCCGCATCATGTCGGCGCTGATGCCGCTGATGCGCGTGCTCGAACAGGGTGGCAAGTTCATCCAGTGCATCAAGTACGGCTGCGAGATGAACGGTTTCGTCGCCGGCCCGCCGCGTGCGCCCCTCAAGCCCTTGAACAAGGATGACATGCGGCAACTGGAACAGGTGGTGCGCGTCGTAAAGCGCACGATTGCACAGATCGAAGCGGAGGCATGAGCATGGGCGATCTTCTGACACACGACGAATACAAGGCGATTGCCGCCAAGCTTGAATTCCCCACGCAGGCTTTCATCGACGGCAGCTTCCGGCCGGCGATCTCGGGCAAGACCTTCGAGACGACAAATCCCGCCACCGGCGCAGTCCTTGCCAAGGTCGCGGCCTGCGGCCCCGAAGATGTCGACTTCGCCGTCGCCAAGGCACGCGACGCCTTCGAGGACGGTCGCTGGTCGCGCCTGCATCCCACGGCGCGCAAGGAAATCCTCATCCATTTCGCCAAACTGCTCAAGCGCAATGCTCGCGACCTCGCCGTGCTGGAAAGCCTCGACAGCGGCAAGACCATCTATGACTGCGAGAACGTCGACGTTCCCGAGACCATTCATTGCCTGACCTGGCATGCCGAACTGATCGACAAGATCTACGATCAGGTCTCGCCAGCCTCAGACAATCACATCGCCATGGTGGTGCGTGAAGCCGTCGGCGTGGTCGGCCTCGTTCTGCCGTGGAACTTCCCGCTGCTCATGCTCGCCTGGAAGATCGGCCCGGCGCTCGCCGCCGGCAACTCGGTCATCGTCAAGCCAGCCAAGGAAACAACGCTGACGGCGTTGCGCGTCGCCGAACTCGCCATGGAAGCCGGCATTCCGGCCGGCGTGTTCAACGTGCTGCCCGGCGGCGGTGCCGATGTCGGCGAACCGCTCGGCAAGCATATGGACGTCGACATGGTGTCGTTCACCGGTTCCACGGAGACCGGCCGCCGCTTCCCGCGCTATTCGGCCGAGTCCAACCTCAAGGAAGTCACGCTCGAAATGGGCGGCAAGAACCCCGCCGTCGTGCTTGACGATGCGGAAAATCTCGACCGTGTCGCGGCCCACCTCGTCAACGGCGCGTTCTGGAACATGGGCGAAAACTGCTCGGCCTCCTCGCGCCTCATCGTGCAGCGCGGCGTGAAGGACGAGTTGCTGAAGCGCATGGTGGCGCATGCCCGTGAATGGCCGATGGGCGATCCGCTCAACCCGGAAAACCGCGTCGGCGCGCTCGTCTCCAAGGCGCATTTCGAGAAGGTCGCGTCCTATCTTGAAAAGGGCCAGAAGATCGTACTCGGCGGCAAGGCCAAGGACGGTTTTGTCGAGCCGACGATCATCGACGTCGCCGACCGCGAGGCCAAGGTCGTGCGCGAGGAAATCTTCGGGCCGGTTCTGACAGTGCTGACCGTCGAGAGCTACGACGAGGCGATCGCGCTTGCCAACGACACCGAATACGGTCTCGCCGCCTCGATCTACACCGCCAATGCCAAGCGGGCGATCCGCGGCGCCCGCGCCATCCGCGCCGGTACGGTGACCGTCAACTGCTTCGGCGAAGGCGACATTACCACGCCGTTCGGCGGCTTCAAATCGTCCGGTTTCGGCGGGCGCGACAACGGCATCCATGCGCACGACCAGTATACGCGCATCAAGACGATCTGGATCGATCTCACCGACGACGTCGATGAGGCCGTATCTTGATCAAGATCGAGGCGAAAAGACTGCCGGTCCATCGCGGGCCGGCAGCCTGGAGCGCAATCCTCCCCCAACAGGCGCCGCCGGTCCGGCTTGAGGGAAACCTCACGGCCGATGTCGCCATCGTGGGTGGCGGCTTTGCCGGCCTCTCAGCCGCACGCCGGCTGCATCAGATCGACCCCACGCTCCGTATCGCCGTAATCGAGGCGGGGCGCCTCGCACAGGGCGCCTCCGGCCGAAATTCCGGCTTCATGATCGACTTGCCGCACGACGTCGCCTCGGAAGACTATTCCGGCAAGGGCGTCAGCGCGGATGAAAAGAACATTGCGCTCAATCGCACGGCAATCGCATTCGCGCGGTCGGCGGTCGAGGAATACGGCATCGACCCCGCCTATTTCGATCCCGCCGGCAAGATCAATGGCGCGGCCAGCACCAAAGCCCATGCGCTGAACGAAAGCTATGCAGCCCATCTGCGCAAGCTTGGCGAGACCAGCCAGATGCTGGACGAAAAGGCGATGTTCGAGTTGACGGGAAGCCGGCACTATCGCTCCGGCCTCTACACGCCCGGCACCGTCATGATCCAACCGGCCGGCTATGTCCGCGGCCTGGGCGAAGGTCTGCGCAAAGCAGATGTTCCTATCTTCGAGGATTCGCCGGTCACCGGCATCGCCCGGACGGGACAGAGCTGGGAAGTGGCAACGGCTCGCGGCAAGGTCACAGCCGCCAAGGTCATCCTGGGCAACAACGGCCATCTCGAAAGCTTCGGCTTCAAGCGTGGCCGGCTGATGCATATCTTCCTCTATGCCTCGATGACCAAGGAACTCGACGACAGCGCGCTGGCGAAGCTCGGCGGCCAGCCGCGCTGGGGCATCACGCCCTCCGACCCGATGGGCACGACCATGCGCCGCATCGACACCGCCCAGGGCGGCAACCGTATCGTCACGCGCACCTGCGCCACGTTCCTGCCGGGCATGGTTCCTTCGGAAGCCACCCTCGCCCGCACCGCCCGCGTTCATCGCCGCAAGTTCGCCGATCGGTTTCCCGCCCTTGCCGGCGTGCCGATGGAATACACGTGGGCCGGCCATCTCTGCCTGACCTGGAACGGCGTTTCGGTGACGCGTGAACTGGAGCCGGGCCTGTTTGCCGCCTGCGGCTGCAACGGCCTTGGAACCGTGCGCAGCACGCTGATGGGGATCGGGGCCGCAGACCTCGTCACCGGCAACCCCTCGGACATCTCGGCCCATTTCCTGGCCGAAGACGAACCGGCAAAGCTCGCCCCCTCGCCCTTCGCCGAGATCGGTGCAAACCTCTACATGAAATGGCGGGAATGGCAGGCCAGACAGGAATAGCGCCGGCGGCAAGGAACGGAACGATGACCAAAGCCGATCAGAACCCGCCGGCCTTGCGGATAGGGTTCGTACTCGCCAAGCGCTTTACGCTGTCGGCGATGGCGCTCTTCGTCGATACGCTGCGGCTTGCCGCCGATCACGAGGACGGCTCCCGCAAGATTCGCTGTGATTGGGACGTGCTGTCGCACACGCGCGGTTTTGCGACATCGAGCTGCGGCGTTCAGGTCGCCGCCACGACCGAACTGATCGATCCCCGTAAATATACCTATATCGTTGTCGTCGGCGGACTGCTCGATGTGGAGGAGCCGCTCGATGCTGCCACACGCGCCTATCTCGGCAAGGCGGCCAAGGCCGGCGTCGGCCTGATCGGCCTTTGCACCGGCAGCTTCCTGCTGGCGGAAGCGAAGTTGCTCGGGTCCCACACCGCCTGCGTCAGCTGGCTTCACCACAAGGAATTCAAGCGACGCTTTCCGTCTCTCGATGTCACGAGCGAGCAGATCTTCAATCTGGAACACAAACTCGCCACCTGCGCAGGCGGCAGTGCGTCCGCCGATCTCGCGGCAGCCATCGTCCGGCGCCATATCGGGGAGAATGCCGAACGGAACGCGACGGAAATCCTGCAAATCTCACACCGACGCGAAGCGACCGACGCGCAGGCACGCAAACCGCTCGGCATCGAGGTCAGCGACCGGCGCGTGCACCAAGCCCTCCTCCTGATGGAACAGCACCTGGAAGACGTGCTGCCGATCAGCGCGCTCGCTACGGTTATCGGCCTGTCCCGCCGCCAGCTGGAGCGTCTGTTCCTCGAATGCCTGGGCGCGCCGCCAAGCGCCTTCTACCTGCGTTTGCGGCTGGAAAGCGCACGCCGCATGATCCTCGACGACCCGACGCGGCCCCTGATCGACATCGCGCTTGCCAACGGCTTCTCCGGTCCGTCGCATTTCTCCATACGCTTCCGGGTGCAGTTCGGCAAAAGCCCGACGGAAGTGCGCCAGGCCGGAATGGCATCCAGTACGATTGCCAAAACCCTGACTTAATTGTGCCTGAGTGACGCGGCCGGCAACTAGGACGTTTTCCGCTGCGCAAACGCCTCACGCGCTGCCTTGATCTCGTCATGATGCTTTTCCGCCCAGATCCAGACACCGCAAAAGGCCTGGCTTAGGCTTTCGCCAAGCGGCGTCAGGGCGTAGTCGACATGCGGCGGGATGACCGGATGCACCGTTCGGCGCACAAGCCCGTCCTCCTCCATGCGCCGCACGGTCTGCGTCAGCATTTTCTGGCTAATGCCTGCGACCGCTTTACCCAGCTGCGTGAAACGCAACGTTCCCTTCTCCTGCAATGCCTCGAGGATCAGCATCGTCCACTTGTCGGCGACCTTGCCGATAATATCTTCGACAAGGGCTTCGATTTCGGGATCGACGCTCTCGGGGATCGCAGCGCTTTGCTGTTCTATGATCTCAAGGCTCACAATTTCCCGGCGCATCAGACACTTTCCTTTGGGTGCGTATAAATCTTTCCGGTGCCTACTTCGAAATGGAAACCATGGACCCTAACTTGCAAAAGGACAACATCAACGAGGTTCAATTCCATGCAAATGACAGGCAACACCATTGTCATGACCGGCGGCGGCTCGGGGATCGGCGAAGCGCTCGCTCATCGCTTCCACGATCTCGGCAATACAGTCATAATCGCCGGGCGGCGGCTGGAGGCTTTGCAGCAGACGGCCGGCGACCGGCCCAATATTCATGCCTTGCAGCTTGATATCGAAAATGCCGAGAGCATCTCCGCTTTCACCAAGACGCTTGTCGCCAGATTTCCCCGCGCCAACGTCCTGATCAACAATGCGGGCATCATGCGGATGGAGGCGCTCGAACGGTTTCGTGATCTTGCCGATGCGGAAGCCACCATCACCACCAATCTGCTTGGTCCCATCCGCCTCACCAATGCACTCGTCGAGCATTTGAGCGCGCAGCCGAATGCGGCGATCGTCAATGTCAGCTCGGGCCTCGCCTTCGTGCCGCTAACGGTGAGCCCGACCTATTCCGCAACGAAAGCCGCCATTCACAGCTATACGATCTCGCTGCGCGAGGTGCTGAGAGGCAAGGTAGAGGTGATCGAGCTGGTGCCACCGGCCGTGCAGACCGACCTGACGCCCGGCCAATCGACACGCGACGGCTATCTGCCGCTTCAGGATTTCATCGATGAGGTCATGGCGCTTTTCCAGCAAGAGCCAACACCGGCCGAGATTTTGGTGAAGCGCGTCGGCTTCCAGCGAAATGCCGAAGCTGAACACCGTTTCGACGAGGCTGTCGCAACCCTCAACGAATTTGCACGCAAGGCACGCGAGGGGAAATAGAGCGGGCCTTCTCTTACGGGGCGACGTCTCCTGGCGGACAACCTGTCCGCCTTTGGCGAGCCCCGCCTTCGGGAACATCGCGTGCATTGAGCGGTTAAATTGAACGCAAGATAAGCTTCTACTAGAAATTACGAGTTGCGGGTTGTAATTTTATCCCGAGGTGCGATTGTGTGCCGAACTGGGACAGGACTGCGTACCCTCGCCGTCCCGACATCGCTCGTTAAGCGAGAAACGTTAGTCCGCCCACCCTCAGGCTGTATATCCTTGCCATAGCCATCTCCGCCCCTAATTCTTAAAACATGAACACGCACCGACCATCAGGCGTTTCAAACACCGGTGAAGCTGCCGCACGGGCAGCTCTTCACCGATTGACGCCTGGCGTCATCAACGAGGTCGATCGTCTTCTCGCGGGCCGCACGCGCGATATCCGCCTCAACGCGGAGCTTGCCCGGCTCTTTCGCGTGCGATCTTGGCCGCAGACATCGAAAATCATTCGCGCCTGGATGTTATGGGTGGTCGTACTCGACATCCTGACCCTGCTGGTAAATGCGGCCCTGCTGCCGGCAGACGCCGTTATGTCCATGCTTCTGCCCGCGTCTATCCTGCCGCCCGCCGCCATTGCCACCGCGGTTGTTTTTTTGAGACCGCGCCCTCTGTGGATCGAGGGGACTGCCGTTCATGCGGGCGTGTTTTTAATACTGCTCTCGGTCGCCCTGGTCGGCGTCAACACGGGAGGCGAGTATTATGAACGCCACCTCACGATCATGCTTTTTGTCGCCGTGACGGCGATCATCATCTTTCCCATTCCGCTCGAATGGTCGATGTCCATCGCCGCGTTTGCGCTTGGCCTATATCTCGTCTTTCAATTGCAGAACCATGATATCGCGCCGGGAAATGCCATCGCCGGTGCCCTGTTTTTTGCAAGCGGGATCGTTGCGACCGTCGTGGCGCGCCGCACGGCGAACATTCTGGCGCACAAGACGTTTCTGCTCGAACTTCGAGACCGCGCCCGACTTGCCGAGCTGACGGACGCCAATTCACGCCTGGAGCTGCTTGCCAGAACGGATCCGCTCACCGGCATCGCCAACCGCCGCTGGATGATGGAAACACTCAATCGCGTGTGGAGCGAAGAGATCGATCAGACACGAGGCGCTGCGATCCTGATGTGCGATATCGACCACTTCAAGCAGCTCAACGACAGTCTCGGACATGCCGAAGGCGATCGCTGCCTGGTGAAGGTCGCCGGCATTATCCAAAGCAGCATGCGCGACGATCGCGATCAGGTCGCGCGTTACGGCGGCGAGGAATTTCTCGTCCTTCTTCCCGAAGCCGGCGAGCAGGATGCCATGTTGGTCGCCGAGCGCATTCGAGGCCGTGTTGAAGCCGCGTCATTGCCCAATCCGCGATCATCCGTCGGCGCTTACGTCACCGTCAGTATCGGGCTGGCGGTTCTCACGCGGGGAAAAGAGCCGGTATCCTCCGAAGCCTTGCAACGGCAGGCCGACAAAGCGCTGTACCTCGCGAAGGAAAAGGGCCGCAACCAGGCGGTTCTCTATGTGCCCGGCCCCATCTCGGATTGATTTTGACGAATATCGCCGTGCTAAATCCGGTGCGGCGGTGACCCATAGAAAAGTGATCGGTCTGGACGTGTTCAAGGCAAGCCGTGCGATCGGATTGCATCGCCAAACGCGCTGCCAGCGAAAAGCTGCCGGCAGCGCGTTGGGGGAGAATTCGTGGCGTGAGAACTCAGGCGAGCGGGATCGCGTTGCCGTCCTTGCTCGCCTGATAAACCTGTGAGAGATCGTCGTATTTGCGACTGATGGCCGCCGCCCTGTCCTTCAATTGCGCACGATACGGCTCCGGCATCCGATCGATCAGTCCATGGATCGATTGTCCTTTCCAGAAGGCGTTTGTGCGATTGTAACCGCCGGGTTCCAGGGTGAAGACCTCCTTCAGGATCTTCAGGTCATGCGGGATGGCGAAGGCATCGCGGGAATCCTCATGGCTGAAGAGATAGAAGAAATTGTCGAACCCGGCCCAGGTGATTGCCGATAGGCACATGGAGCACGGTTCATGGGTCGAGAGGAAAATGAGATCCTTCGTGTCCGGCCGGTCGCATTGCGGCATCTCATAGAACCGCTTCAAGGTGTGAACCTCACCGTGCCACAGCGGGTTCTCCGTCTCGTTGTTGGTTTCGGCGAGAACAAGCGACAGATCGGACTTGCGCAGGACCGCCGCGCCGAAAATCTTGTTACCGGCAGCGACACCCGCTTCCGTGGCAGGGATGATGCCGTCTTCCAAGGTGCCGAACAGGGCATCGAGCAGGCGTCTGGTTTCTGTTTCGTCGGACATTCTTTCTCCTTTGATGTCGTGAAATGGGTGGTTCGGACAGGCATGTCGCCTAGTGGGCGGCCTCTGCGACCAGCGGGATTTCTATGCCCTCGGCGTCATAGAGTTTGCCGTTGAGGAAATAATCGCCGTCGTGCAGCCGCGCGATATCCTGGTAGCGGATCGTCCTTTCTGTCGCGGCGACGAAAACGGATTGCTGGTCGGAATTGCCCGTCTTGAAGTGGTTGAACAGCACATTGAGGGTGATCGCCATCAGGGCGGCGGAGCTGATGCCGGAATGGAAGATCGTGGCCACCCAGGCCGGGAAATGTGCGTAGAAACCGGGGGAAGCGATCGGGATCATGCCGAAGCCGATCGAGGTCGCGACGATCACCAGGTTCATATTGTTGTTGTACTCGACCTTCGACAGCGTCCGGATGCCGCTCGCTGCCACGGTGCCGAAGAGCACGATCCCGGCACCGCCGAGGACGGAGCTTGGCACCGCCGCCACCACGCGGCCCATCACCGGCAGAAGACCGAGGGCAACCAGGAAAAGACCGCCCGTCGCAACGACATAGCGGCTCTTTACGCCCGTCACCGCGACCAGGCCGACATTCTGGGCAAAGGCGCTCTGCGTGAAGGAACCGAAAACGGGGGCGATGATGCTCGACAGCATATCGGCGCGCAGGCCGTCCCCGAGACGGCGGGAATCCACCTTCGTCTCGACGATCTCACCGACGGCGAGAATATCCGCCGAGGTTTCGACGAGCGTCACCATGATCACGATGAGCATCGAAATGATGGCGGCGATCTCGAAGGTGGGATAGCCGAAATGGAAAAGCTTCGGCATGGCGAAGAACGGGCCGTTCGCCACTTGCGAGAAATCGGTCATGCCGAGGATATAGGCGATGCCGGTTCCGAGGATCAGCGCAAGCAGGATGGACAGCCGGGAAATCGCGGCACTTCCGAGTTTGCTGAGCAAGAGCACGATGGCGAGCGTCACGGCGGCAAGCTGGATATTGGCAGGGCTGCCGAAATCCGGCGCCTTGCTGTTGCCGCCCATCGCCCAGAACGCGGCGACCGGCATCAATGTCAGGCCGATCGTGGTGATGACGATGCCCGTGACAAGCGGCGGAAAGAAGCGGGTAATCCTTGAGAAGACCGGTGTGATCAGGAGGCCGATCACCGAGGCCGCGATGACCGCCCCGAGGATGGCCTGGATGCCGCCATTGCCCGAGATCGCGATCATCGTCGCGACGCCCGAGAACGAGACGCCCTGAACCAGCGGCAGACGGCTGCCGAAGAATGGCAGGCCGATCGTCTGCAGGATGGTGGCAAGGCCGCCGGCGAAAAGCGACGCCGTGACCAGCAGGCCGACATCACCGGCGTTCAGGCCCGCCGCCTGCCCAAGAATGAGTGGTACGGCGACGATGCCTCCATACATCGTCAGAACATGTTGCAGCCCATAGGCGAGATTGGCTGCGATGCTGAGCCTTTCGTCTTCCGGACGCGGATTGGTTGCACTTTCCTCATCTGCATGTGCCAAGGTAAACTCCTCCGTACCTTTGCAAGCGTTTTGCTTTGGTTTGCGCCCCTGGCGCTCAGGCGTGCGGCATAGCCATCGGGGCATGGGCCATGCCGAAACCGGCTTATGCCTGACGCTGAATTCGCAGCTGTCCGCGACTGGGGTCTGCGCGAAAGATCCATTGCCGCATCGTGCCAAAGGCAGTGCGCTGATCACGGTCGAGCGCATGCCGTGCGGATGGAATGCTCCACGCGCAATCAAAGGAAAAAACGTCAAGAAAGACAGGATTTATCTGCATGCCCACCAGCTTCCACAGTTGAACTGACCAGCAGGCCAGTTTCGCCAGGACCCTGTTCCAGGAGGTGCGAACTCCGGATCGTCATCAACTTGCGTTGAACGGGGCAATTGTCGCGAGGACAAGACCTCGCACTTTCACGAACCCTGCATTGTTTCAGCGGAACCTGTCAAGCAGACGTCTTCGGCCTGATCCAGGCGATCGCCGCGAAAGCGCGTCGCGCGTCGTATTCGCAGGCCGCAATACGCAGCGAAATCAACAGGCTGCCGGCGTAGTGCCGATGCGATCCTTTCAAGAAAGGCAAAATACCTTCGGCAAAATCGCCAACGGTCTCCCGCGCCGGACATGCGTGGAAGTCTGAAATCAGGCTTCATGCCCAGCCCGCTCCGTAGCCCGTGGCGGCTACGAAGAATTACCCTGTGCCTGGACGCTCGTGACGGCGATCATATGGAAAACGTCACTTGCAGAGCATCCGCGAGAGAGGTCGTTGGCCGGCTTGGCGAGGCCTTGGAGGATCGGGCCGATGGCGGTGGCACCCCCGATCCGCTGGGCGATCTTGTAGCCGATATTGGCCGCGTCGAGATTGGGAAAGACAAAGACATTCGCCGCACCATGCAGCACCGATTGAGGGGCCTTGGCGTTGCTTACGACCTCGACGAAAGCGCTGTCGAATTGCAATTCGCCATCGATGACGAGTTCCGGTGCGGCGGCATGAGCAAGCCGGGTCGCCTCCACCACCTTGGAAACGCGCTCATGCGCGGCGCTGCCGGCCGTCGAGAAGGAGAGCATTGCCACCTTTGCCGGCAGGCCAGCGAGCGCCTCGTAGGAGCGCGCCGAGGCGATGGCGATATCGGCTAGACCCGCCGCGTCGGGATCGACAACCAAGCCACAGTCGGAAAACACGAAAACGCCCTTCTTCTCGTGATGCGGTGCACACAGCATCATCAGGAAGAAACTTGAGACAAGGCCGACGCCGGGTGCCCGCCCGATCGTCTGGAGGGCGGCGCGCACCGTGTCTGCGGTGGTCGCCACCGCACCGCCGACCGTGCCGTCCGCCTTCCCTTCCCGCACCATCATGGCGGCGAAGACGAGCGGCGAACGCAGGGCTTCAGCCGCCGCCGCGGCATTGACACCCTTGCCCACACGAAGCGTGTGATATGCCTCGGCAAGACGTGGCGTGAGCGCCGACGTGGCAGGGTCTTCGATACGGATTGCGCCCAATGCCTCACCGGCTTCTGCAAGGCGGGCTTCGACCACCGGGCGGCGACCGACGAGGATAATCTCGGCCAGACCTTCGCGGACAGCACACACCGCCCCTTCTACGATGCGCGGGTCCTCCCCTTCGGCGAGAACGATACGGCGCGGCGCGGCCTTTGCCGCATGGAGGATACGGTCGAGCGGTTGCATCAGGCGTGCCCCAGATAGTGAATGCCGACAAGGATGAAGGCGGCGATGAACAGTGTCTCCATGACGATGAGCGCGACAGCATCGCCCCCGACGTCCAGCACGCGGCGCAGCGAGGTGCGCATGCCGACCGCGACGATGCCGGCGAGCAGCGCCCAGCGTGAGGCTTCCGAGCCCGCCTTCGCCACGACCTCCGGAATGACGCCGAACGAATTGAGCGCGGCGAGGATGAGGAAGGCGATGACGAAGCCCGGCAGCAGCGGCGGGCGCTTGCCGGTATCACCTTCGCCCTGCGGCACGTTGCGCAGCACGACCGAATAGGTGAGAACGACCGGCGCCAGCATGGTGACGCGGATCAGCTTGACGAGCGTCGCCGTCTCCCCCGCCTCGGGTGAGACCGAAAATCCCGCGCCGACGACCTGCGCCACGTCATGGATGGTGCCGCCGAAGAAGATGCCGGTCGCCCGCGCGTCGAGCCCAATATATTGCGCAAGGATCGGGTAGGCGATCATGGCCAGCGTGGAGAGCACCGTGACGGAGAGCACGGTGAAGATGAGATTGCGCTCGGAGAACTCGTTCTTCGGCAGCACGGCGGCAATCGCCATGGCGGCCGAGGCGCCGCAGATGGCAACGGAACCGCTTGTGATGAGCGCTAGCCGCCAGCCGCGCCCGAGTAGTTTAGCAGCCAGCAGGCCGAAGCCAATGGTGGCGGCGATGGCGCAGATCAGGAGCAGGATCGTGCTTGCCCCAAGCCCGATTAGGAGATCGACGCTGATGCGCATGCCAAGCAGCGCCACGCCGATGCGCAGCACCTTCTTGGCACACAAATCGATGCCGGCGACGCACCGCCCCTCCTCCGAAAGGAAATGGAAGGCGATACCGAGCAGCAGCGCCATCAGCATGGCCGGCGCGCCGTAATGGTCGGAAAGGAACTGGGCTGCGACTGCCACCGCGGCGGTGACGGCAAAGCCCGGCCAGTAGGCGGAAAATCCCGAGGGCATGGCTCGGAAGCGGTCGTGGACGGAGGCGAGGCTCATGGTGGCGTTCCGTTCGCTTGGGCGTGAGACCTGTCCCGCCCGGCTGCCGGGCGGGACATTGTTATGCGTCAGGCGCGTTTCTGCGGGCGCATGTCGGCACGGTCGATGCCGGCAACCGGCACCGGCTTCTTCATGGCGTCGCGACGGAAGGGTTCGCCGAGTTCCTGGTTGAGAATGACTTCCACGAAGGTCGTCACGCCGGCCTTCTGGTCCTCGATCGCCTTGGCCAGCGCCTCGGTCAGCGCCGCCGGCGTATCGACGGCGACACCCTTCAGGCCGCAACCCTCGGCCACCTTGGCGTAGCTGAGATTGGGGTTCAGCTCCGTGCCGACGAAGTTGTTCGAATACCAGAGCGTCGTGTTGCGCTTTTCCGCACCCCACTGGTAGTTGCGGAAGATCACCATGGTGATCGCCGGCCAGCCCTCGCGGCCGATCGCCCCCATTTCGTTCATCGAGATGCCGAAGGCGCCATCTCCGGCAAAGCCGACGACCGGGACGTCAGGGCAACCGATCTTGGCGCCGACGATCGACGGGAAACCGTAGCCGCAGGGGCCGAACATGCCCGGAGCGAGATATTTGCGGCCCATCTCGAAGGTCGGGTAGGCATTGCCGATGGCGCAGTTGTTGCCGATATCGGTCGAGACGATCGCTTCCTTCGGCAGGGCGGCCTGAATGGCCCGCCAGGCCTGACGCGGCGACATGCGGTTCGGCTCACGGGTGCGGGCGCCCTCGTTCCATTCGGTGCCCGGATCGTCGTCCTCGTGGTCCATCGAGGAGAGCTGCTGCTGCCACGCCGAGCGGGTCTGGTGGATTACCGCCTTGCGCTCCTCGCGGCCGGCATTGCCCGCTGAAGGCGACAGCTGCTCGAGGATCTGGTTTGCCACCTGCTTGGCGTCGCCGCAGATGCCGACGCTGACTTTCTTGGTGAGACCGATGCGGTCGGGATTGATATCGACCTGGATGATCGCGGCATTCTTCGGCCAATAGTCGATGCCGTAGCCCGGCAGCGTCGAGAAGGGATTGAGCCGGGTGCCGAGCGCCAGAACCACATCCGCCTTGGAGATCAGCTCCATCGCCGCCTTCGAGCCGTTATAGCCAAGCGGGCCGACGGACAGGCGGTGGCTGCCGGGGAAGGCGTCGTTGTGCTGGTAGCCGCAGCAGACCGGCGCATCGAGCCGCTCGGCCAGCGCCATGGATTCACCGATGGCCCCGCCGATGACGACGCCGGCACCGTTGAGGATGACCGGGAACTTCGCTTCCGAGAGCAGCTTGGCGGCTTCCGCGATCGCCTGCGGGCCGCCGGCCGGGCGCTCGAAGCGCACGATGGACGGCAGGTCGACGTCAATGACCTGGGTCCAGTAGTCGCGCGGAATGTTGATTTGCGCGGGGGCAGAACCGCGCCAGGCCTTTTCGATGACCCGGTTCAACACTTCGGGAATGCGCGAGGGATCGCGCACCTCCTCCTGGTAGCAGACCATTTCCTCGAACATCGCCATTTGGTCGACTTCCTGGAAGCCGCCCTGGCCGATGGTTTTGTTGGCCGCCTGCGGCGTGACCATCAAGAGCGGCGTGTGGTTCCAGTAGGCGGTCTTCATCGCCGTGATGAAGCCGGTGACGCCGGGGCCGTTCTGGCCGATGGCAATCGACATCGTGCCGGTCGCGCGGCTGAAGCCGTCGGCCATGATGCCGGCATTGGTTTCATGCGCGCAGTCCCAGAACTTGATGCCGGCCTTCGGGAACAGGTCCGACACGGGCATCATGGCCGAGCCGATAATGCCGAAGGCATGCTCGAGGCCGTGCATCTGGAGAACTTTGACGAAGGCTTCCTCGGTGGTCATTTTCATGGCGAGTTCCTTTCCTGGGAATTGATTTCAATGGGTTAGAGGATTTCGTCGCGCAGGTAGTACCAGCGGTACATGCCCCACTGGCCGAGCCGCCGGAACGGCGTCAGCAGCCCGTGGCCCGGCAGGGGGGAGGTGAAGATGGGGAGATCGAGCCCGGCGCCCTGGCCGGCGACCAGCTGCGCCATGCGGCGGCCGGCCTGGGCCGAATACATGACGCCATTGCCGCCATAGCCCATGGCGTAGAACAGCGCCTGGGCCGGATCCGGCTGGAAGATGCGCGGCATCATGTCGTGGCTGACATCCACCCACCCCCACCAGGAGTAATCGATCTGAATGCCGCGCAGGATCGGGAACTTGCGGTAAAGCCCCTCCAGCAGGAGATTGAGGTGTTTCGGATTGCTGGCGTCGCGCCCCGTGATGGCGCTGCGGCTGCCGATCTGCACCCGGCCGTCCGGCAGCATGCGATAGTAGTGACGCAGCGTGCGCGTGTCGGTGAGCGGGATGCGCGCCTTGAAGTTCAAGGCATCCCGCTCGCTATCGGTCAACGGTCGCGTGACGACCGAGTTCGACAGGATCGGCATCAGGCGGTGCTTCGTCAGCGCGCTCATGCCCGGCGAGGTGTAGCCGGCCGTTGCGATGCAGACGGCGCGCGCCCGCACCGTGCCGCCGGGTGTGCGCAGGTAATGCACCCCACCCTTTGCCGTGCAATCGAGCACCGGGCTTGCGGTGTACACCTTGGCGCCGAGCCGGCGGGCGAGACGCAGATAACCGAAGGCGAGCTTCGCGGCGTGGATGCCCATGCCGTCGGGCTCGTACATCGCCCCGCGCGCTTCCTCGTCACGCACGAAATCACTGTGGACCTCGCCGCGGGAGACCATGCGAGCACGGTAGCCGAAGGTGTCATTGAGCACGCGCACTTCGCTTTCGAGCGCCGGCAGCATCTTGTCGCGGTGCGCGATATAGAGATGGCCGCCGTCCTGAGGATCGCAGTCGATCTCGGGCTCGCGGACCAGCGCCCGGAAAAGCTCGAAGCCCTCGCTGATCTCGGCATGCATCTTGCGCGCGACATCGACGCCCCAGCGGGCGATCCATTGCGAGCGTTTCAGCCGGCCGGCGGAAATCTGCGCCTGGCCGCCATTGCGGGTGCTGCAGCCCCAGGCAACACTATTGGCCTCCAGCACGGTCGCCTTGATACCGTGCTCTCGTGCCAGATGGATGGCGCAGGAGAGGCCGGTGTAACCCGAACCGATGATGGCGACGTCGACATCCATGTCACGGGTGACGGGGCCGTCGTCCTCCGGTTCGGGACCGGCGGTGCCGATCCAATAGGTCGGGGCGTAGTCCTTGCCGGCGCCGGGGCTCGGCGCATGGTTGGGATCGTAGGCCGGATCGAAGGGTTTTTTTTCAGCCCTCAGGGGCATGGCGTGCTGTTGCATGGCTGTGCTCCGGCCATCAGTAGCGGGGTTGCAGGACGGGGCGGTTCTTGCGGAACGCCTGCTTGCGCACGATCTTGCCGTCACGGAAGGTGAAGAGGTCGCATCCCTCGGCTTCGATGCGGCTGCCGTCGGCCGCCGTACCGGAGAAGGTCCATTCCGAAACACCGCGGTCACCATCGGCAAAATGGCTGTGATTGCCCCACTCGGCGTCGGGCATCGCCTTCCACACGCCGCTGAAGGCATCGGCGATCGCCTGGCGCCCCGTAAAGCGGGCGCCGTAGACCTCCGGGCCGCCGACTGCATTGAAGATGCAGTCCTCGGCGAAGAAATGCATGACCCCGTCGATATCGTGCCGGTTGAAGGCGTCGAAAAGTGATTTCAGGTCGGTCGCGGTCAAAGTCATCGTCGTATCCTCTGCTGTCGGAAGGCATGGCTTCGCCGGGGACGGCAAATGCCGTCCTCACTGGCCGCCGGGCCGGATCAAATGGAGCGGGTGGAGGGGCTAGATGCGCCCCTTCCAGGGGATCAGCACCTTTTCGAGGTAGCGGATCAGAAGATCGAAGGCGAAAGCGAAGATGCCGATGATGAGGATGCCCATGATCACGGTATCGCTTTCGAGGTTTTCAGCCGCATTCAGCACCATGAAGCCGAGACCACGGTTGGCCGCCACCATTTCGGCGGCCACCAGCGTCGTCCAGCCGACACCGATGCCGATGCGCATGCCGGTGAAGATTTCCGGAAGCGCCGCCTTCATGATCACCTGGCTGATGACCTGTCCGCGGGTGGCGCCCATCGCATAGGCGGCATGGATCTGTTCCGTCGAGACCGAACGCACCCCGGCCCGTGCGGCAATCGCCATCGGCGCGAAGATCGCCAGATAGATCAGGAATACCTTCGGAAATTCACCGATGCCGAGCCAGATGATGACGAGCGGCAGATAGGCGAGCGGCGGCAGCGGGCGGTAGAATTCGATGATCGGATCGAACAGGCCGCGCACGAAGCGGTTCACCCCCATCAGCACGCCGATCGGCACCGCCGTGACGAGGGCCAGCGCAAAGGCACCGAAAACGCGGCCGATACTGGCCAGCGTGTGCTGCCAGAGCGTGGAGTTGGAAACCCCCTCGGTCAGCGCCAGCATGAACTTGTCCCAGACAGCCAGCGGCGACGGCAGGAAGAGCGGCTTGACCCACCCGGATTCGGTGACGAGGAACCAGAGCGCGATCAGCACGGTGGCGGTCGCCAGGCTGATCATGCCGCTGGCACCCTCACCGGGGGCGCCGAAGATCCTGCCCGCCTTGGCGGGCTTGGCGCGAGTCACACGGTCAAGCATGGGCCATCTCCGGATTGCCGGATGCTCGTTCGTCGCCATAGATGATGCCCAGGACTTCCTCGCGCATGCGGATGAATTCCGGGCTGGACTTGATGGCGCGGGCATTGCCCTCTTCGAGGAAGCGGCGATTGAAATTCAGTTCATAGGTATGGGTGATGCGGCCGGGACGCGGCGACATGACGATCAGCCGCGAGCCGAGGAAGAGTGCCTCCTCCACGCTGTGCGTGATGAAGAAGAACATCTTGTTGGTGAGCTGCCAGACCTTCAGCAGCAGTTCCTGGATGGTTTCGCGCGTCAGCGCATCGAGCGCCGCCATCGGCTCGTCCATCAGCAGCATGGCGGGGTCGCAGGTGAGAGCCCGCGCGATGCCGACGCGCTGCTGCATGCCGCCCGAAAGGTGGTAGATCATGTGGTTGTGGAAATCCTGCAACCCCACGAGAGCAAGGTTCTTGGCCGCCAGTTCCCGCCGCGCCGCCTTGTCGACACCGCGAAGCTTGAGGCCGAATTCGGTGTTCTCCATGACATTCAGCCAGGGCAGCAGCGCGTGTTTCTGGAACACGACACCGCGTTCGGCGCCCGGGCCGTTGACCCGATGATTGCCGAGCGAGATATCGCCGTCCGACGGCGCCATGAAGCCGGCCATCAGGTTGAGCAGCGTCGTCTTTCCGCAGCCCGAAGCCCCGAGCGCGACGACGAAATCGCCGCTGTTGATGGTGAGATTGACCCCCTTGAGGGCGATCACCGCCTGGTCCGAGTAGAGCCCCGGATAGGTTAGACTGATATTCCTGACGCTAAGCGTTTCCATGCGACATGCCTCCCTGCACCTCAGTCACGGGTCGTATAGAGTTTTCACGCAATTCCGGACGCAAACCGCGCAAAGCGCCTCGGCGGGAACTGCTCTATGCGATGAAGGTGGCACCGGCCGGTTCAAGCGGCCGGTGCAAGTGCGGCGGATGCGCGTTATTTCGCGGCCGCTTTTGCAAAATCGGCGTTCACATAGGGCGCGTAGTCGTCGAGCGCCTTGCCGATCTGCTTCTGCTCGACGAGGAACTTCGCACTTTCATTGAGCGCGCGCGTCGCCCCGCCGCCGAGCCATGTATCCGATGCCTGCTCCTCGGCATTCGGGAAGGACAGGAGGCCAAGCGCCTCGACCGTGCTCGGACCATCGCCGCCGATCAGCTTGACGATACCTTGCACCGGCGCGGAATCCACCGTCCAGGATGCCTTGTTGGCGTTATAGTCGGCGTAGGACTCCGCGAGCACCTTGGTGAAGGCTTCCATCAGCTTCGGGTTCTCCGCCGCCCAGGCCTTGTCCACCACCAGGCCATCGAAGGTCGGCACACTTGCTGCGCCGATGACCTCACTGTCGGAGATCGTCTTGCCGGTTTTCTGGATTTCCGACAGCGCCGGCGGCCAGACATAGGCGGCATCGATATCGCCGCGCTGCCAGGCGGCAACGATCTGCGGCGGCTTCAGATTGAGAATTTCGACCTCCTTCGGATCGACCTTCCACACCTGGCTCATGCCGACGAGCAGATGGAAATGCGAGGTCGAGACGAAGGGCACCGCAACCTTCTTGCCCTTCATGTCCTCGGGCTTCTCGATGCCCGAGCCGTTCCGGGCGACCAACGCCTCGGACTTGCCGATATTGTCGAGGATCCAGAAGAGCTGCAGGTCGACGCCGCGCGTTGCCGCAGCCGCTGTGCCGGTGGAGCCGATCACGCCGATCGGCACGTCGCCGGAGGCAAGCGCCGTCGTGATATCGCCGGCCGACGAGAACTGGCGCCAGTCGATGCTGTAACCCGCCTCCTTGGCGGCGGCGTCGAAGCGGCCGTCCGCGATGGCGGCCACGAAGGGGCCGACGATCTGCTGGTAGCCGACAACCAGCTGGGTTTCAGCGTAAGCCGCGCCTGACGCAAAAAGCGTCGCTACGATACTGGTCGTGGCCGCAAGGCCCTGAAATGTCCTGAAAAGCATGCTTTCCTCCGTTGATTGTTCCCAGCCGGTTTTCCGGTCTTGCACAGATAGAGATAACGGTGACGTAGCCCTTGCGTTATATCCAGTTTGGAAGTTGAATAAGTCCAGATGATCCGTGGAGGAACCGGTCATGCGGACACATGTTTCCGAGACGATCTTCTTCATCGATCGGGAAAGCGGCCTCGGCCTGCAGGCGCAGCTGCGCGAAACCGTGGTGTCTGCCGTGGTCGCCGGCCGCATCCAGCCGGGTGCGCAGCTGCCATCGACACGCCGCCTCGCCGACTATCTGCGCATCTCGCGCATCACCGTGACGCTCGCCTATCAGGAGCTCGTGTCGCAAGGCTATCTGGAAGCGGGCGACCGTAGCGCCTATCGCATCGCCGGCAATCCGCCCGGCCGCGGCCTGGAGAATGCGCCCTTGCCGGCCGATGCCCAGCCGGTGGATTGGGACAGCAAGGTGACGATGAACTTCGATGTGGTCCGCCAGGTGGAAAAGCCGCTCGACTGGCGCCGCTATCCCTATCCGTTCCTCTATGGCCAGATGGATCCGTCGCTCTTCGATCTCAACGCGTGGCGGGACTGCGCCCGGCGCGCGCTGGCGCGTGAAGATTTCATCCTCATGGCAAGCGATTTTGCCGCTGCCGACGATGTGCGGCTCGTCAACTATATCTGCTCACGCACCCTGCCCCGGCGCGGTATCCACGCGACGCCGGACGAAATCCTCGTCACCGTCGGCGCCCAGAACGCCCTCTGGATCGTCACCCGGCTGATCCTCGCAAACGGCTCGAGCGCGGTCTGCGAAAACCCCTGCCATCCCGATATCAGCGCCTCGCTGCTCTTGAGCGGTGCCAGGGTCACGACCATCGACGTGGATGCCGAAGGCCTGCCGCCGGAGAGCCTGCCCGAAGATGTCGACGCGGTGGTCGTCACCCCCAGCCACCACTCACCGACCGGCGCGACCATGCCGATCGATCGCCGCGTCAGGCTGTTGCAGGCGGCGACCGAGCGGGATTTCGTCATCGTGGAGGACGACTACGAATTCGAGATCAGCTTCCTGGCCCCGCCCTCCCCGGCGCTCAAATCCTTCGATACGACCGGCCGCGTCCTCTATATCGGCAGCTTCTCCAAATCACTGTTTCCGGGCCTCAGGCTCGGCTATCTCGTCGCGCCGGCACCGTTCATCCGCAAGGCGCGCGCCTTGCGCTCGCTGATGCTGCGCCACCCCCCCGGCCATCTGCAACGCACCGCCGCCTATTTCCTGGCGCTCGGCCACTACGACGCGGTGCTGCATCGCATGCGCACGGAATATCATGCGCGCCACATCGCAATGGCCGAGGCGTTTCAGCGCGAAGGCTTGAAGATTGCCGGTGCCTCCGCTTTCGGCGGCACGTCCTTCTGGATGGAAGGGCCGAATGGGCTTGATGCGGACAGGCTGGTGCAGATTCTGCGTCAGGATGGCGTGCTCGTGGAGCCCGGCTCCCCCTTCTTTCCAAAAAGTAGCACTCCCTGCCGATTTTTCCGCATGGGCTATTCCTCCATACCCAAAAGCAGCATTTCGGAGGGCGTCACTCGGGTCCGGGCGGCCATAGACGCTCACTTTCGACCGGATGCAAGCTAGGCGGCAGCGTTCCATTGTTTTTCGCTTTTGTGTCCCCCCTAAACTATCCGCACCTACCCTTGTCCCAGGATGGGTCGCGCCCTAATTTTCGCGGCGAATTGTTTGCAGGCCTCGATGCATGGGGCCATTTTCTCAATCCGGACATCGCCGTTTCCGACCGAGGGAATGCGGGTGAAGAGAGCATTGGGAAACGCTGGCGTTCCCGATGTGGAGGAAAGACTTGACCAGTAGTCAACGACGCTTTGATCTCAGAAATCGCACGCAGACGGCACACGAGCGGCTGGATGCGGCCGTCGGAGGTTTCAGCACGCTTGAGGAATACAGACGCTACCTATCCCGGCTGGGCACGTTTCGTGCCGCAATGGATGGAGCGTTGCGGACTGTCGCCTGGCCTGCCGGCTGGGCCTGGCGCCCAACGGCTGTTGCGAAACCGCTCGGCGAGGATACGATCGACCTCGGCCTGCCGCTTCCCGGACAAGCCAGCTTCGACATGGACCTGAAGGACAGGAGCGTCCTCCTCGGCGCGCTCTATGTGCTTGAAGGTTCCACACTTGGCGCACGGGTTTTGCGCCAGCGGGCCACGGCACTGGGTCTTGGCGATACTTTTGGCGCACGGCACCTTGCCGCTATGTCAAAGGACATAGCGCAGTGGCAGTCGTTCCTCATACTCTTGGACGAAACACCGGACTTCGACATCGAGCGGGCCGCTGATTCTGCCAATGCTGTCTTCGCCCTTGCACTGCAATGCTTCGAAAGTGAATTTCTTGTCGTCCACTGAACCCGTCAACCTTGAAACCTGCGATCGCGAGCCGATCCATATTCCCGGAAGCGTTCAGTCGCATGGATGCCTCCTCGCCTGCGATATAGGCCTGACGGTGATCGAGAGGGTTTCCGCAAATGCGCAGGCGATCCTCGGCCATGATGGCGACCTGCTCGGCCGCAGCGTCGGCGATGTGGTCGGCCCGAAACTGCTGCATGATCTGCGCAACGCGCTGGCGACTGCCTCGACCGCCTCACGACCAGCGCTTCTTCTTGATGTGACGTGTGGCGAGCGCGCATTCGACATCGCGATCCACCATTACAAATCCGCCGTCATCATCGAGTTCGAGCCGGCTCCATCGATCGGCCAACCGCTGCATATCGCACGCGAGATGATCGGCCGTATCAGCGACATCACCGATGTCGACCGTCTTGTACAGCGCGCAGGACGGATCGTTGCGGGTGCGACGGGCTATGATCGGGTGATGATCTATCGGTTCGAGCAGGACGGCTCGGGCAAAGTCGTCAGCGAGACGAAACGCGCCGATCTCGAGAGTTTCCTTGGCCAGTACTTTCCGGCGAGCGACATTCCGCAGCAGGCGCGCACGCTCTATCTCAAGAACACGATCCGCGTGATCGCCGATGCCAGTGGCATGCGGGTGCCGATCAGGCCTGAGCTGGACGCCTCCGGCGAGCCGCTCGATCTCAGCTTCGCGCATCTGCGCAGCGTTTCGCCGATCCATTGCGAATATTTGCGCAATATGGGCGTGGCCGCTTCCATGTCGATCTCGATCATCGTCGACGGAACGCTCTGGGGCTTGATCGCCTGCCACCACTATTCCCCGCGCGCCCTGCCCATGGCGCAGCGCGTGGCGATGGAGGTGTTCGGCGAGTTCTTTTCGCTTCACCTCAAATCTTTGAAAGAGCGCCGGCGCGTCGCAGCCGTTGCCGGCACCCGGGAAGCGCTTGATCGCTTCCTCATTCTCTCGTCCCATCACGAGGATGTCGGTGAACTGCTCCATCAGAGCCTGCAGGAGTTTTCCCAGCTTCTGCCGAGCGATGGCATTGGTGTGATGTTCGATGGGAAATGGGCAGGGCTTGGCACAACGCCGCCGGAAGAGGACGTCCCCCATCTTCTCGACTTCATCAGGATCGTCAGCGAAGGACGCGTTTGGGCAACCCATGCGCTTTCGCAGAAAGTGCCGGAAGCCGCCACCTATAGCCACCGCGTCTCCGGCGTGCTTGCCATTCCGCTTTCGCAGACGGGATCGGATTGCCTGGTCTTTTTCCGAAAGGAACTGGTGCAGACCCTCGACTGGGCGGGCAACCCGGAAAAGACCTACGAGACAGGCCCGCTCGGCGACCGTCTCACCCCGCGCAAGAGTTTCGCGATCTGGAAGGAGACGGTAAAGGCACAGGCCCAGTCCTGGACGGAGCCGGAACGCGAGATTGCGGAGATCGCGCGGGTCGCGATCGTCGAGATCGTGCTGCGCCACAACGAACTGATGGCCGGCGAGCGGCGCAAATCCGAAGTACGGCAGCGCATGCTGAACCAGGAATTGAGCCACCGCGTGAAAAACATCCTCGCCGTCATCAAGTCGCTGGTGACGAGCCCACAGCATCACAAGAGCACGCTGGAAGACTATGTGACCACCCTTCAGGGCCGTATCGAAGCCCTCTCCATTGCCCATGATCAGGTGGTGCGCGGCGACGGGGGCGGCATCCTTGCTGATCTTCTTCAGGCAGAACTTCAGCCTTACCGGGCAAAAGCATCGACCGTCAGTCTTTCCGGTCCACCCGTCTGGCTCGACAGCCGGGCGTTCTCCGTGATGGCGCTGGTGTTTCACGAACTCGCCACCAACGCCGCGAAATATGGCGCTCTTTCCATCACGACAGGCGCGGTGGACGTTTCCTGGGCGATGACCAAGGACAATATCTGCGAAATTCGCTGGCGTGAGCATGGCGGCCCCGTCGTCACCATTCCCTCACGCAGCGGCTTCGGCAGCGCCTTGATCGAACGGAGCGTTCCCTACGACCTCAATGGCGAAAGCACGATCCGCTTCGAGCCGTCCGGACTGGAGGCAAGCTTTAAAATTCCACCGCCCCATGTGAAACTCACCTTGTCCGGCGCGGGAACCGCAACGCATATGGCGGACGATATCGCGGTGCGCCCGAACGCTCTCGGTGCCGCCAATCCGTCGGTGCTCATCGTCGAGGATCAGATCCTTATTGCGCTGGATCTCGAAGCGATGCTTGCCGACGAGGGCCTGTCGACGGTCGCCACCACCAGTTCCATCAAACAAGCGATGGCGCAGATCGAAGCCAGTCCGCCCGATCTCGCCATCCTCGATATCAATCTTGGCCCCACGAACTCCTTTCCGGTCGCCGAAGAGCTGCGCCGGAGGGGAATACCCTTCGTGTTTGCAACCGGCTACGGCGAAGGTGCGGAGCTTCCCGACGCATTGGCGATGACACCAATCGTGCGAAAACCCTATAGCCGAAACGCGATTGTCACCGCCCTCGCATCGCTGATGGCCGGTTGACGACCGTCGGCGATATCCGGGCGGCGGATAGCGCTTAGGGGGAATATCTGCGCACCGAGGCGCGCTCGATCAGGGTGCATCCGAGTTTGTGAATACGATGCGGCCCCGGCACAGGTTTCTTTGCAAGCTGCGTGATCGCCCAGGCCCCCATCGGCCGATGGGGGAGTTCGAGCGTCGTCAGTTGAGGCCGCAGGTGGCGAGAGAGTTCGTCGTCATCGTAACCAACGACGGAGAGGTCGTCCGGGATACGCAGCCCTGCTTCCGAGATCGCATTGAAACATCCCATCGCCATCTTGTCGTTCTGACAGAAGATTGCGGTCGGCGGCTCCCTGAGGGACAGGAGCTTCTGCGTCGCTTCGAAACCGGATGTCGGTGTCCAGCTTCCTTCGACCACCAGACTGTCGTCATAGGTGATGCCGGCTTCCGCCAGCGCTTCCCGATATCCGACCAGCCGATCCTGCGCCGCCTCCATGAAGCTTTCACCCAGGATCGTGCCGATGCGCGTATGGCCCTTCTTGATGAGAGCGGCCGTGCCCATCCGCCCGCCCGTTACCTCATCGGGCACCACGGAAGGCAATCGATTGTCGCTCGTATAGCAATTGAGCAGCACCAACGGGACAGGCAATTCTTCCAGGACCGGGTCGAGCGAAACGCGACGGGTGAAGATCGACATATAGACGATGCCCTGAGCGCCGGCCTGCAGCAGCCGCGCTACCGCCTTGCGTTCATGCTCCGCCCGCCCCTGGGTTTGCGCAACGAGAATGGTCACGTCGTTTTCCCAGGAGGCATGCCGGGCACCCTCGACCGCGTTGACCGCTTCCGGCGTGGTCGCAAGCTGATCGACGATGAAGCCGATACAACTCCCCCGCAGGTCTTCCAGACCTGCGCGCTGGATGGGGCTCGCCAGGCCATAACCGAGCAACCGTGCGGCATCCAGCACACGTGCCCGCAGATCCGGCGAAATCTTGATGTCGGTCACATTGTTGAGGACGACCGAGACCGTTGCCTGCGAGCAACCGGCCGTCTTCGCCACATCCATCATCGTCACACGTTTCGTGGTCTTCCGGCTGCTCATGCGCCCCCCGCTTCACGCCACCTTACCGGAACTAATAAATTTAGACCATTGACTAATAATTATTAGTTCCGGTAGCCTCATCGTAATTGGGAGGAGACAAACGGATGAACACGAAGCCGGCATTCAAATACGACATGGCCGCACAGGCTGCGCAGTTGGCGGAGGACGGCATCATCGGGCTGAAGGGCGCGTTTACGCCCGAATGGGCCGACGAGATGCGCGAAGACATGATGACCGCCTTCTGGTCGGCGATCCAGAGACCCGGCGGAGCCGTCGGCCGCGGACCACGCCGCTGGTACGTCGAAATCCACCCGGAAGCCTTTCGGGGTTTCGCCGATCTCATTACCCATCCCTGGGTGGTCGATGTCTGCAGCAATATACTGGGTCCGGAATACCAGATCGTGGAAATCGGCCTGGACGTGCCCTTCCAGGGCGCGAAATACCAGCCATGGCACCGCGACTTCCCCTCGCCCAGCGACACCTACCGCGACAGGAAAATTACGTCGCTCGCCTTCAACCTCACCGGCGTGGACGTCACCGAGGATATGGGACCTTTCGAAATCGCACCCGGCACGCAATATGACGATGGGCGCGAATGGAAGCATGCAATGTTCCCCGACAAAGCTTTATGGGGCCGTTTCCAGGACCGTGCGACACGAAAATATCCCCAGCGCGGCGATATTTCCTGCCGTTCCGCCCTGACCGTTCATCGCGGTACGGAGCACCAATCGCCCATCGCCCGCCCGGTCATGGTGCTGGGTGTCGATGCACCGGGCGTGGGACATGCCGAACTTCACGACATGATGGTTACCCGGGCCTGGTATGATGCGCTGCCGGAGATCGGCAAGAAACATCTCGTCTGCCGTGTCGTCGATGAACTCGTGCCGATCACGCAGAAGCACGACATCGAGGGGCTGGTCATGGGATCGGATCCGACGTAAGCCGATCGCGACCGGGGTGCTGCCCCGCCGTTTAGGATGTGGAGCCGCCATCCGCGGCTCCACTTTTCTGTCAACGCTGGGTGATCACGGCAGCTTCGTCGTCATCGCGCTGCCGGCCGCCGAGAGCTGCGGCGGCGGACGCGACGAAGGCGCCGACAAGCAGCGAAAGCGCACCCAACATGGCGACCGTCGCCGCTGACTTCCGGGCCTCTTCTGCAGTCTGCAAGGCAGCGTTCTTGGCGTCTTCGATTTGCTGGAGCACCTGGTCCACCCTGGTGCGTGCGTCCTCAGGCGTCACACCGGCACGGGAAGCGACGATAGCGGCGATATATGCGCGATCGGCCTCCGATACCTCACCCTTGACAGCGCCCTGCATCAGAATGCGCGAGACTTCTGTTGCCGCCGCAGCATTGTCCGATTGTGCTCGCGCCGAGATATCCTGCGGGCGAAGGAGCAAGTCCGTGAAGTAGCCCGTGGCAAGGTCCGGCGTTTCGTTTTCGCCCGCAGCGGCCGTTGCCGCGGCTCCTGCGGTTGCAGTCGCCGCTACGGTGGATGCCGCCTGAACGCCCGTGCCGACCAAGGAGGTAAAGGCTGAACTTGCAATGCCCGCCACGACGACGGTGGCCAGCGCCCAACTCAGAAATCCATGCGCCGTGTCGCGAAAAAACACTTCGTCCGTATGGACGCCGGCCCATTTCGTGCGCAGGCGCCCGGTGAGGTAACCACCGAACGCCGATGACAGCCATTGCACGACAACCAGCCAGATGGCAGCCGTCACGCTCACGGCGGTAAACGAGGCGCTTTCCCCAGCCCAGGGCGAGACCATGGATAGTCCGACACCGGATCCGAGAAGAAGAAGCAGGATCGTCATGGCGGATGCGGCCACGGCGCCGCCGAACACCGGCCCCCACGCCACCGCCGGCACATTCGATTCGACGCCGGCATCGGAAACACCAGTCGTGTAAACAGCCATTGCCGCCTCCTATCGCATGAAGAGAACGAGCAGGATGACGATCGGCAGGGGGATGCCCAGCAGCCAGAGAAGAATACCGCGACCCATTTTCAGACTCCATCTTTTCAGTAAGTGAACGACACTCAACAAACTGAAATTACGGGCGGAAGTTCCTTCTCCAATTGCATTCCATCGGTCGTGTCGAAACGGCAGGCTCGAAACACTCGCACCTGCCGCGATTTCTCACCATCTGAGGTCGGCGGATCAGGTCTTTTTTTCGCTCGCTTCGTAAATCTCGTCGATCGTGCGGCTGAGACTGGCATCGAACTCGGCATCCGCCATCGTTACGCGCAGATCCTCCGTCAGGGCGCGGGAAAAGCTGGCGATCATGCCATGGTTGCGGCTCAGCCTTTCGCAGGCATCCGCACGGCTATATCCACCCGACAAGGCCACGACGCGCAAAACGGCCTTGTGCTCGACCAGCGGCTTGTAGAAATCCGCGACCGTCGGGATGGTGAGCTTGAGCATGACCTGAACGCCCGCCGGCAAGGCATCGAGTTCACGGGCAATTTCGTCGCGCAGGATGGATTCGGCTTCCTGCTTGGTCGGGCTTTTAATGGAGACCTCGGGTTCGATGATCGGGATAAGACCGTGCGCGAGAATCTGCCGGCCGATTTCGAACTGTTGTTTCACGACCGCGGCGATACCCGCCCTGTCGGCCGTTGCGATCACCGAACGCATCTTGGTGCCGAACACGCCCTTCTGCACAGCCCGCGCAAGCAGGCTGTCGAGATCGGGCATCGGCTTCATGATCTGCACGCCGTTCTCTTCAGCGGCGAGACCTTTGTCGATTTTGAGAAAAGGCACGACGCCCCGGTCTTCCCAGAGATAGGAAGGTACCGGTTTGCCGTTGGCGTCGCCGTCCATCGTCTTTTCGAACAGGATGGCGCCAATCACCTTGGCGGCCGAAAAGGCAGGTGCGGTCATGATGCGCACGCGCATGTCATGCATGAGGCGGAACATCGCCTCGTCACCATCATAGTCGGAATCGGCGATGCCATAGAGCCTCAATGCACCGGGGGTCGATCCGCCGCTCTGGTCGAGTGCGGCAATGAAACCAGCCTTTCCGGCCATCTGAGACATCATTCTGGGGTCTGCCATACGATCCTCCCTGCTCTGCGCTGGCGTCCATTTTCACTCTAACCTGCACGCGCAGAGATCAAAATAGAAGAGGAAATAACTCGGGGAGGCCACGCCTTGCCATTTCAAGTGCCTCCATCGAGGCGTTTTCGACCAAATAACGCAGCACCGCCCCGGAGAATTTAAAGCCCGGCTGCAGGAATTGCAGCCGGGCTTAAGTACATCAATCCCGTGCGGCTGGCGCCAGCAATCCGGTACGTCTGAGAACATCGTGCTGCTTCAGGATGCTGTCGGTCAGCGTCTTGCGGTAGCGTTCGACGAGGCGCGCAAGGTGCGCTTCGTCCTGAACCACATCGAGCGCACCGACGATTGCGGCAATCGTTTCGCTCGCTGTGCGAAGTTCATCCAGCACGGCCGCATCCCCGACAAGGCGGGCGAGGTCAGCGCGCGTGACCTGACCGATCCCCACGGGCGTGCGCGGACCCTTCGAGAGATAACCCTCCGGCAGATCACCCTTTAGGTTCGTCACGACACGGTTGCGGATGGCATCGAGCAGCTGATCGACGGCCTGCTTGGCGCCGGCGACCCGCGTCGGGTGGTCGGTATCCGCGGCCGCGTGGGGCAGCAGTTCGAGCTTGTCGGCATGAACCGGCAGCAGCGAGAGGTAAGGCTTCATCGGTCCGGTCGCACCTTCCGCACCCTTGAAGATATCCGCGTCGATGGCGGCGTGCCGGACCTTTCCGGAAGTCAGCGCCTCATCGAGTGCCGCGACATTGACCAGCTCGCCCCGGTCGTAGTTGAGCAGCACGGCGCGGTCGTTGAGCGCGGAAAGAACCGCGCGATCCACCAGTCCGGCATTCGAGAAAATGCCGGTGGCGGGATCCTGGCGGCCAAGACCGAGGTGAATGGAAATGACATCCGCGCCGGTGGCGGCGGCAACCGGCGTCTCGGCGTATTCATAGCCTTCGGCGAGAATGTTCTCACGATGGGCGGGACGCGCATAGACGACGACGTCCATGTGGAAAGCCTTGGCGATGCGGGCCAGTTCGCGGCCGATATTGCCGTAGCCGAGAATGGCGATTTTCTTGCCTTCGAGCTTTTCCGTCGGATATTCCGCGAGGTTCTTACCCGTATCGAAATCGCCGTTGACGACACGCTCATGAAGAACACCGACCGGCAGATCCGGTGTCACCTTCAAAAGCGCCTTGGCTGCCATCTGCGCCGTTGCACGGCTGTTGATGCCGGGCGTGTTCATGAGCGGCGCTTCGCCGCCCTCGCCGTTGCCGCCACCCCACGATGCGGAGCCCATATTGCCGGTTCCCGTGCCGATGCGCACGCCGCCCAGCCGGAACTTCGCGCCGGCCGGAATGAACGTCGCAGCGGCGATCACCGCGTCGTATTGCCCCTCGCCCGCTTCGGCCAGAAGCTCATCCGACGTGCTCAGATGCGGCTGATAGAAGAAGTGGACCTTGCCGTCGTCTGCCGCAGCTACGGACGTTACCGACCCTTCATGGAAGACACCGCCCTTTTCGGCGATGTAGCCGGCCAGTTCGCTGTGATCGAGGCGGCCGTCCGCGCCGAAGCGCAGGCCGATCGCATCCGCGATCAGCACCTTGACCGTGCCTTCGCGCACGCCTTCCGCGGCACCGCGGCCGGCATCCGCGTATTCGACCCCGCTGCCACGCCGCTCGAGCTCTTCCTCGAGCACGACGATCTTGGCGCGCAGATAGGCGTATTTCAGGTTTTCGAGCAGCGCGGTGATGTCGGAGGGTTCGCGGATACCGCCAACCCAGGCGCGATAATCGCCAGGCGTACCGGGGAACGCATTGACGTAGCGTGCGGCATCAAGACCTTTTTCGTACGCCCCATTGGGATGCGTCACGCCCTCATAGCCGAGCAATTGTTTGGACCGCGCGATGATGCGGGCGTGCAAATCCGACGACGAGACAGGATCGTCATTGACCTTGAGCAGGGTCACCGCCGCGCCGCGCCGGGCCTCCTCCGAAACGACCAGGCTGAAGAGCGGATTGCGGCCGACCCATTCGTTCACCACTTCGCGATTGGCGGCGGAGCGCTTGTTCAGCTCGATGACCGAACCGACACGGCGCTCGGTCTGCATGAGACCGAAGGTCGTTTCAGCAAAGGCGAGCGCGCTGTAGGTGTTGATGACACCGCCGAGCATGCGGTCTTCCTGCGCGTCATAGAAGGGACCGGCATCGACCGAGCGCTTGCTGCTGAGCGGCTGCTTGGGATCAAGCGGCGGGGCGATCTTCAGCTGGCGCGGAATGGCCCAGGACGGATTGCTCTGGTTGCGTTCGATGAGCGAAAGGGCGGAAGGGGTGAAGGATGCGACGAAATAGCCGGAAATGCCGCCGATCGCCTTCTGAAAAGGCATGAACAGGCAGCACTTCGCCATCACGGCACGAACGGTTTCCGGCGACCAGGGCATGGCGCCGAGCATCGACGTGGCGTCGAACACGGCATGACGGTTTTCCGGATCACCATCCAGCCAGGCCAGAAGCTCGTTGATTTCCTCATTGGTATAGGAATTCGCCCCCGTCGTCTCATGCCCCACGCCGACGAAAACGGAAATGCCAAGCTCGGCGAGCGTCTTGGCCGAGGGAATAGCCCCCTCCTTCTCGGCGAAATGGATGCGGTTCTCGTCACCCTTTTCGGCAAAGCGGTGCATCTCGATGAGCTGCGTCGCCCAGGACTGACGGAAGAAGCCGGACGCGCCCGCCTCGCTGCCTTCGGGGCGCGGCGTATCGACATAAACGCGCTGGTCCGCATCATTGGCATTCAGAAGATGCTGGACGCAGACCGTGTAGCCGCTATGGCCACCGCCGAGACCAACGGCGATGCGGTTCGACTTCGGAAACTCGAAATAGCGATGGATCGCCCGCATCATGTCGAGAAGGATTTTATCCGCCGGATAGCCACGGTGCATGCTGCGCGAAAGTTCCGCGGTGGAGAAGGCACCGATGTCCTTGCCCGTATCGTCGAATTTCCGATAGGTCGCTTCGATCCAGCGGTCGAACTCGTAACGGCGGCGACGGCTGTCGACTTCGTCCAGCGTGGCATCGGTAATCGGTCCGACCCCGAAGAACGGGTTCGAAGGGATCGACGGCGCACCGTCCTTCGTCAACTCGAGCGCCTTCAGCCGCTGCGCCTGCAAGTCTTCATTCGAAATCATCGGGCCGTTTCCTCTCCTGGTCAGATCCGCTCTGCGGACTACTCCTCCCTAAGATTGGACAAATCCAAACGCCGTGCGAACAGGATTTGAGACTTGGTTTCACTCAGTTGCGACATCGGCACGAAACATCCGATCTGTCGCAGCCTTTCGCGTGATGTTGGATCCATGCCCACGTCAATTCCTATCCCGGCCCGATCTTTATCTGGACTGCCGGATGGATATCGGCAAAATCGCCGCATAGTCGTGGAAATCACAACCCGCACCGCGCATACATGCTTGGAAAAATCCGGAAAGCAGAAGGCATTACATGAAGTACGACAATGATGACGCATCGAAATTCCTGATGTCTTTTTTCGATGAAATGACGGCCTGGGGAAATCAGATTATTGCCTGGTTCGATAGGGAGAAGGGTAGCTTGGGGGATCATCATCAAGCTGCCCATGAGGCATTGGCGAAGATTTACGGTTCCTATCTCACGGACCGCGAGCGCAAGACGGGTCGTGTGGCGCATATGTCATTCTCCCTCGGGCAGCCGGACTATGACAAATCGATTGAAGTCATAAGCGATGTCAGCCGGCCCACGGCGTCATCTTTCCTGCTCGAAACGACACGAGCCTTTCCTGTCGGGAATTACACTGAACGCTATCGATATAAGCTCGTCGTCAAAGACGGCGCTTTGCGGCTCGACAAGAAGGAGCGCTATAGCCAAATCAAGAACAAATGGATCGGCGAGATCATTTGAAGGCGCGTAATCGCGCATGTCCTCGCATTTCATCTGAAGTATCGCGAACTTAGAACATTCCCAAATTCGTCTCCTAAAAATCGACCGCAAAAGTCCGCCATTCGAAGGGGGACTTTTGCGGTCGCGTTTTGCGCGGCGTCGCTTTTGTGTGCGCCCAGACGAAAGCCAGCGGAGCGGCCCACGCCACAAGGAATGGATGCATGAAGAGCAGCCACCTCCATCAGTAATATGTAAATTTGGGTGAGTTGAGTGGCATCGCCCTTGAAAGCACCAATGAAGTGCTTTATATATTTTGCATGGTCACGAAGTTCACATCGACGCTCAGACTCGACCTTCAGCCAACGCAGGAGATGCGTCAGGCGCTCGACGACACGCTCTTTGCCTATCAGCAGGCAATGGCAATTCTGGACCTTACCCAGGGCGCCAATGTCGTGGCGCTGCATCAGGCAGCCTATGAGGAAATCCGGGCCACCACTGGCCTGCCTTCGCGGCTCGCGACGCTTGCGCTGCGCGATCACGGCCGCCGCAGGCAAGGAGAGGTCGTTACGGATATTCCGCTCGATTCAAAACTCTTTGCTGTCAAAGGTCCCGACAGCGTCAGCATTGCCACCCTGACCGGCCGTATCGTGTTGCCCTATGCGGCGCGTGGCTACAGCGAAGGCTGGTCCGACTTTGCAGAGGCAAGGCTCGTCTTTGCCGGTTCATCCATCTGTCTTTACGCCGGCATTCAGGCCAGCGTCCCACCGAAGAAGGAGGCTTCCATGTCCAATGAAGGTATTCTTGCCCGCCTCGGGCGCGTTATTGCCGGTGTCGTCAACAATGCGGTCGATGCCGCCGAGACATCCAATCCGATCGCAGTCGCGCAGCAGGCGGTGCGGGAAATCGGCGCGATCGCCGAGGAAGCACGCACCGCGCTCGGTGTTTCCATGGCGGCAGGTCACCGGCTGAAGGCAAAGGCGGAAGATCTCGACGCGGAAATCCGCGACCTCGACGAAAAGATCAAGGTCGGGCTGGAAAGTGGCCGCGAAGATCTTGCCCGCGCCGCCACCGGCGTCCAGATCGATCTGGAAGCCCAGCGGGACGCGCTGTCGAAGGCCATTCTGGAAAATGCCGGCGAGGTCGCCGAGGCGGAAGCCACGTTGCGCAGCATCGCTTCTGCGCGCGCCGACGCCATGAAGCGGCTGGATGATGCCAAACGCGTCGAGCGTGCAGCGCCGCAGGCGGCAACACCCTCCCAGCGCAACGACCAGCGTCTTGCCGATGCCCTCCAGGCGGTGGAACGTGTCACCGGCGTGCCATCGAAGCCTGCAATGGAAGGCACGGCGGAAGTCGAAGAACTTGGCCGTCTGCAACGTCAAAAGGCAATAGAGGCACGTCTCAACGCTTTCAAACAGGGTGAGCGATAATGGATTCCATCGTCCAGCCGGGCACTGCCCCCTTCTGGATCGCCCTCATGACGGTCGCGGGCCTCGGCCTTGTCGAGCTCATTTCCGTCCTGATGGGCGCGTCCGCGTCGGGACTGATCGACGACGGTCTCGACTTCAACGGACCGGGCGACGCGGAGTCGGGCCTGCTTGGCGGATGGATGTCCTGGTTGAATGCCGGCGGCGTGCCGATCCTCGTGCTCGCCGTCATCCTGCTCTCCGCCTTCGCAGCGGCCGGCTTTGCGATCCAGTCGATCATCTCCCATTTCCGCGATCCGCTACCGCTTTACGCCGCGGCTACCGGCGCGGTCGCCGTCGCGATACCGGTGACGCGCTGGTCGAGCCGTGGTCTTGCCCGCATCATTCCGCGCGATGAAACGAGCGTGCAGGAGCAGGCCGATTTCATCGGCCTCATCGGCACCGTGACGCTCGGCCCCCTCGATCAGGGGCATCCCGGTACGGTGCGCATCAAGGACCGCTACGACAACATTCATACGCTGCGTGCCCAGGCAGAACCGGGCTACGTCATGGAGACCGGCACGCTCGTGCTGATCGTCGACGGAGCGAACGGTCTCTTCAAGGCCATTCCGGCGCCTGCGGCTTTCAATGACGACAACCATTCCAGCAACGGAGGCTGAACACTCATGGATTTCCTCTCTGTAGGGCTTATTGCCGGGGTCATCGTGACGGCGATCGTCGTCATCGGCATTATCATGACGTCCCTTTACACTCGCGCCACACGCGACAAAGCCTATGTACGCACGGGTCTGGGCGGAAAGAAGGTCGTGCTGGACGGCGGTTCGGTCATCCTGCCGATCTTCCACTCCTATTCCTGGGTATCGCTGAGCACGCTCCGCCTCGAGGTCAAGCGCGCGGAAAATGAATCGCTGATCACCAAAGACCGCATGCGCGCCGATATCACCGCCGAGTTCTATGTGCGCGTGAAGCCGGACTCGGAAAACATCGCGCTTGCCGCCCAGACGCTCGGCGACCGCACCAACGACGCCGATGCGCTGAAAACCCTCGTCGAAGCGAAATTCGTCGACGGTCTGCGCTCCGTTGCCGCCACCATGTCCCTGCGCGATCTTCAGGAGCAGCGCGCCGAGTTCGTCAAGTCGGTGCAGGCAGCCGTCGCCCACGACTTGCAATCGAATGGTCTCGAGCTTGAGTCCGTATCGCTGACCCGTCTGGACCAGACCGATATCAAACATTTCAACCCGAACAACAGCTTCGACGCCGAAGGCCTGACGGCGCTGACGAAGATCACGGAAGAGCGCAAACGCGAGCGCAACCAGATCGTGCGCGACAACGAAGTGGAGATCGCCACCAAGGACCGCGAAGCCTCGCTGCGTCGCCTGACCATCGAGCGCGAGCAGCGTGACGCGGAGCTGACGCAGGAACGCGATATCGCCAACAAGACGGCGGAAACCCGCGCGGAGGCCGCCAAAGCCGAACAGCTCGCCCGCCTTAGCGAGGAAACTGCTCGCCTCGACACCGAAAAGGGTATTGCCGAGCGCGACTCCCAGGCCCGTCAGGCCCGTGAAACCGCCCGCATCGATGCCGAGCGCGGCATTGCCGAGCGTGAGGCCGAAGCCCGCCGCGTAACGGAAACCGCCCGCATCGACGCTGCGATTGCCGTGGCCGAGAAGAGCGAGCAGGAACAGGCTGCGCGCGCCAAGGCGGACGAAGCCAAGGCTTCGGCCATCACCGCCGAAGAACAGGTGACGACGGCCCGGGAAGTCGAGATCGCCGAGCGTTCCAAGCGCATCGCCGTCATCGACGCCCGCAAGGACGCCGAGCAAGCCGCGACCGCCATCACCGTCAAGGCGGAAGCCGAGCGCCAGGCCGCCGAAAACCTCGCGGCCGCCATCAAGATCCAGGCTGAAGCGGATGCGGAAGCCGCCAAGATCAAGGCGAGCGGCGTCATCGAGCTCGGTGAGGCTGAGGCCAAGGCCGAACGCGCGCTCAACGAAGCCCGCAATGCGCTTTCGGCCAGCATCATCGAATTCGAACTTGCCCGCGCCCGCGTCGCGATCATCCCGCAGGCGCTGGAACAGGCCATGAAGCCGATCGAGAAGATTTCCGATATTCGTATCTTCAGCGCGGGCGGACTTGCCGGTGCCCTTGGCGGCAATGGTGGTGACGCCTCGGGGAATGCGGTCGGCGATCTCAGCAGCCAGCTTCTCAGCTTCACCGCCCAAAAACCCATCCTTGACGAGATTCTCGCTCAGGCCGGCTTCAGGGGAACGGATCCGACGCAGGCGTTGCTCGCCGCGTCGCTCGGTAATGCCTCGGCAAAAACGGCCGGCGACATCGATTGACTTGTAAAATATGCAAGGCCGCCGGGCAAACCGGCGGCCTTGCTGTTTTTCGAGCGACGCCGTTTTGCGAAACACCCGATCGCATACGACTATCAAAACGCCTCGGGGCGTCCGATCTGGTCCTCCAGCATTTTGCGCGCGCGGTTGACACGGCTTTTCACCGTGCCGATCTCGCATCGGCAAAGCCGGGCCGTGTCGATGTAGCTGACACCCATGGCGACAAGGAGCAAAGTGCGGCGTGAAGATGCGGGGATACGGCCGAGAGCGGACCGCAGCTCGACGCGGCGGACCGCCCATTCCTGCGGCGCGCTGACGATGACACGGTCGAGCACATCGTCCTCGAGCCCGACACTCTCTCTGCAACGGCGGCGATACTCCGTATTGAATGTGTTGCGCATGATCGTGAAGAGCCAGGAGCGCAACCGCGTCTCCGGCCGAAACTGATGCGCCGAGCGGAGTGCTCGCATCACTGTTTCCTGGATGAGGTCGTCCCGATCGCTTGGTGACCGGGTGAGCTGGCGCGCAAAACGGCCAAGGGCGGGCAGCAATGCCTCTATATCGGCATGCATCGCCAGTGCCTGGGCGTCAGCCGGTCGGGGCGTATCCATGCGTTCCTCCATTTCCGGAAGAACGTGACGCCGCCCGAGAGGTTGCCGTACGCTTTCGTACGGAAGCCGCATGGAGCACGGAACATTTGCCCGCTTTGCTGGTCCGCACCGCACGCAGCAGGCAATCGAGGCGCCGATGACCCATTACTTCTTTCACATCCGCAGCCGGAGCGAACGGATAGAGGACCTGGAAGGCGGAGATTTCGACACGGTGAATGCGGCAATCGCAGAAGCACGGCTCGCCGCCCGCGAAATCCTTGCAGACGACTTGCGCAAGGGGCAGATGGACGAAGCGCGCCTGTTCGAAATCGTCGATAGCGGAGGGCGAGTCGTTGCTTGCCTGCCGTTCAGCGATGTCCTGACCTAGTCGCCCGTCATCGGCCCGATAAGGCGTTCGTATTCCTTTTCGCATTCGCCGTAGGCATCGCGCGCAAATGCCTCGAGTCCGGCCCTGTCGCGTACGATCACGATGCCGCGTTCGGAGTAGATCAGCTTCTTCCCTTCCAGCACGTGAAGTGCCGTCGTGACGCTTGGGCGCCGGACGGCGAGCATGATCGACAGGAATTCGTGCGTCAGACTGATATCCGCGCCGTCCGCCCGATCGTGACACATCAGGATCCAGCGCGCGAGCCGCTCGTCGATATGGTGTACGACATTGGATAGCGCCGTATAGGCATGCTGGACGGCGAGCGCCTGCGTATAGCGGGCGAAAAACCCCTGCACGTCGCGATCTTCCGCAAGCACGGTCTTCAACACTGAAACCGGAAGGCGATAGGCCTCACCCTGCATTTGCATGAAGACGGAGAAAGGATCGACATCCGTATCGAGGATCGTGGAGGTGGGACACATTCCATCCCTGCCGATGACCCCGATCTCGGTATGCTGCCCTTCGGGAGAGCGCACGACCACCGATGCAATGCCGCTTTCGAAGAAGTAGGCGTGCTCCATCGCCTGGTGAGGAGACGACAGCTGGAAGGAACGCGGAAGTTCCACCCATTCCAGTTGAGGGGCGAACCTTTCCAGACTGTTTTCCGGCAAACGCCGAAGCAGGTTGTTCCGAAACCTGCCCTGCCAAACGTCTGCCATCCAATAACAATCCCAAGCGGTTCGGTGACCGCATATGTGCCAGCGGCGACGGTCTTCCTGAAGTCGATGGTCGTCCATCTATGATCATAAAATCAGCGAGACAACCCGTGCGGAGGCGTCGGTACGGTAGCGGACAGACGCGGGTGCTGTTCTAAGCTGCGCATTTGAAAAGACGGGCATATTCCCGCTCGCTTCCGCCATAGGCATCAGCCGCGAACGCTTCCAGCGCAGCACGGTCGCGCACGATAATGGTTCCGCGGTGCGCGTAGATGAAGCCGTGGCCTTCGAGCACGTGAAGGGCGTTCGTCACGCTCGCGCGACGCACCGCCAGCATGATCGCCAGGAACTCGTGCGTCAGGGCCAGCCGGTCGCCATCCAGCCGGTCGTGGCACATCAATATCCAGCGCGCGAGACGCTCATCGACGGAGTGTACGGCATGCGAAAGCGCACTGAAGGCGATCTGGCTGGAAAAGGCATGTGCCCAGCGCAGCATGACGCTTCGCATGGCGGGACGGTCATCCATAAGCTGAACGAGGTCCTCCCTTGGAAGGCGCCAACCGCGTCCCGTGACCTGTATGACGGTCCGGTAAGGGTTGCGATCAGCCCCCAAAATGGCCGAGGCCGGCGACATGCCTTCCCGTCCGATGACACCGATTTCCGCCTGGTTGCCCTCAGGTGAAACCACGACGGTGGATATGATGCCGGCAACGGGGAAATAACAGTGAATGGCCGGTGTGCCGGGCATGGAGAGTTCCAGCCCCTGCGGAAGCTCCATCTCCAGCAGATGCGGAAACAGGAACGCCTGGTCGTCCCGCGCAAGTGCCGCCAGAAGCTGGTTTTGCATGATCATGGCTCGGCTCCTCGCCGCGCGTCTTCGAAGAGGACGATATAGTGCGCCACTCCGAAAAGGCGACGTTCTGGCCACCAGTTCTCAGCCTCCCAATCGCGTACGGTAATTGACCGAAGTCTGACGGCCTCACGAATGGGTGGACAGGCGCCGGTCTGCGGATAAGATTGCCGAAGCATTGAGGGGACGGATGGTGCTGCGAGGGCTGAACCTCCAATTCACGCTGGCAAAAGCAGCCGCGATGATCATCGTGGCGATGTTCGTTTCGCTGCTTCTCATGCTTGGCCTGTGGCTCAACACGAGCTATCGGGATGCGGTCCGCCGCACCGAGGAACGGGCAATCGCGGCCTCCAAGATCGTTGCGACCAACGCATCGCTCATCGATTCCGTCGCGCGCCAGGCCCTGCAGCGCATCGATGAAACGCTTGGCGAGAACCTGGTGCCGCCGATATCCGACACTGTGCGCAATATCAACGAGGCGGTTGCCGACCTGCCGGGCCAGGTGAAGGCCTATGTGGTCGATGAAAAGGGCCTGACCCTTTACTCCACCGACCCGATGATCAAGCCGATCAGCATCATCGACCGTCCCTATTTCTCGGAGCTGGCCAAGGGCGCCCGGCAGCATATTTCCAGCCTCCTGATCAGCCGCCTGAACGGCGAGCAGATCTTTGCCTTCAGCCGCAGGCTGGAGCGGAACGGCCGGTTCGCCGGTGCGGCCGTCGTGTCCTTCGAGGTCAAGGTTCTCCGCGAGGTCTGGGAAGCCGTCGATCTCGGACCGAACTCGACCGTCAGCTTCATTCGGTCGGATGGCCAGCTCGTCGCCCGTTATCCGCTTGCCGAAGGCCCGCTCGACATGAGCAACTACGTGCTTTTCACGGATTATCTCCGCAAAGCTCCGGCCGGCACCTATGACGCGATCTCGCCCGTCGATGGCGCGCATCGCGTCGTCGCCTATCGGACCGTCGATGACACAGGGCTTATCGCACTGGCCTCGGCCGATTACGATTTCGGGATCCAGCGATTCTGGCGCGATGTCGCGGTGGCGATTTCCGTGTTGATCCTCGCCAGCATCAGCCTTCTGGCCGCCGGGCAGTGGATACGGCACCTCCGGCAGCGTGACGCGGCACAGTCGCAATTGCTCCGGAATGCACTTGCCGACAACCAATTGCTGCTTCGCGAGGTTCACCACCGCGTCAAGAACAACCTCCAAGCCGTCCAGAGCATCATCCAGCTCCAGCGCCTGCCGGCGGACATCCAGCAAGCGCTGGGCGAGCGGATTTCCTCGATGGTCGCGGTCCATGAGCAGATTTACCGGCACGACGAATTCGCCCGGCTGCGTGCGCGCGACCTGTTGACTTCGGTGGTGGAAAAACTGGTGACGGCCTATGGCGCGCCTGTCAGCGTCGATTATGACATCGACGAGATCACCGTTACGGCCGACAACGCGACGCCGCTAGCACTGCTGACCAGCGAAATCATCACGAACATCCTGAAATATGCCTTTCCGGACAGGCACCAGGGACGGATTTCCATTGCGCTCAAGGGCATCGGAGGACGCCGCGTCCGCCTGACGATCCGCGACGATGGCATCGGCTTTGATCCGCAGACCGTGCATCAAGGCATGGGAAGCCGGCTTATCAAAGGGGTTGTCCACCAATTGAACGGCACATTTACCATCGACGGGAGCGAGGGAACGACCTTCACCGCAGAATTTGAGGTCGCCGATCTCTGAAGCCTGTCAAAGCTGTTGTGCGCCGTGAGGTATGGCCTCGAGAACGAGACGAAATGTCAGGATCGGCACACGATTGGCGTCCTGTAGCTCCACCGATATGCTGTCGATCGGCTCGTTGGGGAGGCCGTCGATCGCCATCTCCGCAAGAAGCGTCCTGGCCTCTTCCTTCGCCCGGGCCAGATCGGGAAACTCGAAACCGCGATCCGGCTGGAGCACACCATCCTGATCCTGGATCTTGAAATAATACCGCTCCATATCGCCGCCTCCACGCCTTTGGCTGATCAATGGAGTTGGGCACCAAACGTTCCACGCCGTTCAAAGGACAGCGTTTGGAACACCTCTAACAGCGTTAGATCGGCTTGCTGAGATAGCGGGACCCTCGCACCGCAAAGCGCCACGGGTGGTCGACAGCCTTGCTGATGCCGATGCGGACACCACTTATTGAAGGAACGGGTTCGAACGGCGGGCTTAGGGAGAAAGGGGATGCAAGACCGGAAAGTCCGTTCATGCTGCCCGTGACGCCGAGTGCCTTGCACAGATTGCCTGGCCCGGCGCAAAGCTTGCGGATCGCCGTCACCCCGCGGCGCGCCATCATTTCGTCGAGCCCGTCCGTTGGTTCCAGCGCGCGAATGAGCACCGCACTGCCCCGCTCGCAGACGAAATTCAGGCACCAATGCAGACCGTAGGAGCGATAGACATAAACCCTGCCCGGCTCGCCGAACATGGCGGCATTTGCAGGCGTTTGTCCGCGAAAACTGTGAGAAGCCGCGTCATCCTGGCGATAGGCCTCGGTTTCCACGATGAGCCCGCCAATGCCATCGACCAGCAGGCAGGCTCCGAGGAGTTCAGCCGCAACCAAAACAGCGTCCCGCGCGAAGAAACTCTCATCCATTCTGCTGGCCTGCTCCTGCCCACCGAGGCACTAAAGAGCCGGCCGGTCCTCCGAAGCCGACGCTTGTGCGTGATCTCGGCAGCTTTACTGTAAAGCGATCCACCTGAACATCGTCGCCCGCCACCGATGGCGCGGCATCGCCGGACGCAACGCTCGCGCAAGGAATTTGCTTCAGATTTCGCAACCAATGTTTTGCAGGAGAAATGCCTTGGACGCACAAACGGGTGTCTTCACATCGAGCACGGAACGCGCAGCGTGGATTATCGCCGCACGGCACCTGGCCCGCGGTCAGAAGGACCCGGTTCTGATGATCGTCGAGGGCATCGAGGAAGAGCGCAGACGGTGTGTCGAACTGCTCCAGGCTGCGACCGGCGAGAGCGCGGACATTCCCACCTTCATCGCCGATCCCGATCAGCAATGGTGATTGGCCGGTAGCGCCTATAGCCAAATCCAACGACCGACATTGGTCACGCCTTTATCCTTCCCCAAGATTTTTGCGCGTGAACAGTTGAACGAGATCAACCGCCTCATGGGGCTTGGCGTTCAGCTGAAGGTGGCTTTCGATGTGTTTGAGATGGAGCGTCATCATCCACGCTGCTTTCTCTGCGTCTCGGGTCTGGAAAGAGCCGACGATTGCCGCATGGTCGTCGTCCCGGCAATTGGTGAGGCCCGGCGCGCCGAAAAGGCCGATGATCAGCGAGGTCCGCGTCACGAGTTCCTTTATCGTGCGGATCAGGATGGCGTTGCCCGCTATCTGCGCAAGCATGGTGTGGAACTGGCCTGACAAGCGAATCGCGTCGTGCCGATGCCGCTCCTTGTGCGCGACATATTCCATTTCCAGCAAGCGGCTGAGCTCGGCAATATCGTCCTCGCTGGCGCGCTGGACGGCAAGCCGCGTGATATTCGGCTCCAGCGCAAGGCGCGCCTCGAACACCTCGCGCGCCTGATCCGGGGTGGGCGAGGCAACGAAAGCGCCGCGATTGGCATGAAGCTCGACAACCTCGCGGCTGGCCAGAAGCAGAAGAGACCGGCGGATGCGCATGCGCCCGACGCCGAAAGCCTCACACAGCGCCGACTCAGAGAGCTTTGTTCCCGGCGGCAATCTCTGCTCGACGACGGCGTCGAAAATACGCTCGACGATATCGCCTTCGTCGACGTCATCAGCCTCGATCAAACTTTCCCGACCCAAGTCAACCACCGCATCACCTCGACATGCGTAATCTACTGCACTCTCTTCCTAAATAGGGCCGATTTCATCGACCAACAAGCACGATTTCGTCGATCAAATGATCACGCGTTGTACACGGCCACTTGACAAGATTGTTAACAATACATTCAATGCCCTGGCCAAGGCCGAAACGTGGCCGCCCTCGCGGCCCTTTCGCCACCAGAAAATAAATCAATGGCCCAGAGGAAGAACAACATGCACAAGCGTACATTCCTGAAGTTTTCCGCCCTCGCCGCAGCAACTTTCCTGTCCCTGCCGCTGATGGCGCACGCAGAGAACGCCAAGCTGAAGATCGGCTTCGTCGGCGTCACGTCCGGCCCGGCGGCGGCCTGGGGCATTTCCAACCAGCGTTCGATGGAAGCCCGCGCCGCGTGGCTGAACGAACTCGGCGGCGTGAAGATCGGCGACAAGACCTACGACATCGAGATCGTGCCCTTCGACGACCAGAAGGACCCGAAGCGCGCCATCGCCGGCATGGAAAAGATGGCACAGGACGGCGTGCACTATGTCGTCGGCCCGAATGTCGATGACGGCGCGGCAGCGGTGCGCCCGGTCGCCGAGCACAACGGCATCATGTATTTCCCTTACGCTTTCCCGAAAGAGCTTTTCACCGCACCGGCATCGAACGCGATCCTCGGCATGGTGGCAAACTACCAGTCTGGCCCGGCCATCTACAAATACCTCAAGGAAAACAAGGGCGTGAAAAAGGTGGCTTTCGTTGCCGCCAACGAATCCGACCCGCTTAGCCAGCGTGAATCCGGCATTGCAGCCGCCGAGGCGCTGGGCCTTGAAGTGGTGTCCGGCAACGTGACCTATCAGGTGGACACGACCGACTTCACGCCGGTCCTGCTGCCCGTCATCCAGGCCTCGCCCGACCTCCTCGTTCTCTCGGGCGTCTCCCCGGCCAATGCGCCGCAGCTCATCCGTTCGGCCCGCGAACTCGGCTATACCGGCTTCATTTCCACGGAAACGGGACAGGATGCGACCGTTCTGCAGGAAGGTGCAGGCGAACTTGCCGAAGGCTTCATCTCGGTCGGTGGCGCGTCCACGCCGGAACTCGCCAGCGACACGATGAAGGAATTCGTCGACCGCTATACGAAGATGTTTGGCGAGTACAACGACGAGTCCAACACCAAGGTCTACGCTCTCGAATACATCATCGAGACGCTGAAGGCGAACCCGGCCGCCATCGACAATGTCGAGGAATACAAGAAGACCATGGACACGTTCGAAGCGCCGAACCCCTTCATGAAGGGCGATGCCAAGCTGCGCTATGTCGGCATGACCTCCTTCGGCCAGAAGCGTCAGGTCTCCGTTCCGCTCGTCGTGAACGAATACAAGGGCGGCAAGTTCGAGACGATGTTCGTCGGCCAGGTCGACTGATCAGAGCCTAGGCACACATGAGACAGGGGATCCGGGCGGCGCCAAGTCGTTCGGCCGGATTTCCCTTTGCCTGAACGTCCTTCCATTGGAGGCTCACGATGGAACAGATAATTGCAAACGGTCTCTATCTCGGGGCGCAATATGCGTTGATCGCCCTCGGATTGACCTTGATCTTCTCGCTGATGAACGTGCTCAATTTCGCCCACGGGCAGATGTACGTCTTCGGCGGCTTCGTCACCTATACGGTCGTCGTCCAGCTCGGCCTGCCTTTCGTCGTCGGCCTTTTCGCATCCGCGGTGGTGCTCGCGATCATGGGGGCGGCGATCGAGAAATTCCTGTTCGCGCCGGTCGTGCGCCGCTCCAAGCGCGATGAATCGACCATGCTGCTGGCAGCCGGCGTCGCCTTCTTCCTCGATGCCGTGATCCTGCTCTTTTTCGGCGAAAAGCAGCGCGGCGTGCCGAAGGTCGTCAACGGCGTGCTCAACCTCGATATGCGCATCATCATGCCCTATGACCGCATCCTGATCGGCGTGCTCGCCATCCTGCTGATCGTGGTCTTCATCGGCTTCATGAACTACTCCAAGACCGGCCGCGCCATGCGGGCGCTCGCCCAGGACAAGATGGCCGCGCAGCTGATGGGCGTGAACGTCGCCCGCTACTCGATGATCGGCTTTGCGCTCGGCGCGATGCTGGCCGGCCTCGTCGGCGGCCTTCTCGTCACCATCACCGGCGTCAATCTCGGCATGGGCGGCCCGACTTCGGTCAAGGCCTTCCTGATGATCATGATCGGCGGCGCGGGTGTGATCTCCGGCGCGATCGCCGGCGGCTTCATCCTCGGCATGATGGAGAGTGTCGGCCTGACCGTGCTGTCGGCCTATGGCGATATCACTTACCTCGTCATCTTCGCCACGTTGATGGTTTTCCTCGCCGTCCGCCCGCAGGGGCTGATGGGCAAGCCGTGGGGTTAAGGTCATGAACACGAAAAGACTTCTCGGCTTCGCAGCCTTCCTTCTTCTGGTCTTCGTGCTCGTTCCGCTGTTCATCAGCGCGACCGGTCGCTGGGACTTCTACTACACGCTGACCTCGGTCGCCCTGCTCTCCGTGGGTGCCGCCGGCGTCTGGCTCACCTTCTATATCGGCCGCATCAATATCGGCCAGGGTGCCTATGCGCTGGTCGGCGGCTACGTCTCGACGATCCTCGTCACCCAGACAGGCATCTCCTTCTGGTGGACGCTGCCGCTGGCCGGCCTGTTCTGCGCCTTCATCTCCGTGCTGATCGGCTTTCCGATCCTGCGTCTGCGCGGCGTCTACTTCGCCATGGTCACGCTGGTTCTGACGGAAGTCGCCCGCCTGTCCGCCCTCGCCTTGCCCATCACCAATGGCGCCAAGGGCATTACCTCGATCCCGCAGCCTGGCGAGCTCTCGCTCTTCGGCCTGACCATCATCCCGGACTTCGCCACACTCTCCAATCCGCGTGTCGGCTTCTATGTCATGGCCGTGGTGCTGATGATCGTCACCTATCTGGTGCTCTGGCGCATCGTGAACTCGCGGCTCGGCCATCTCTGCCGCAGCCTCCAGCAGAATGAGGAACTGTCGGCCTCGATCGGCGTCAACACCGCCTATCTCCGGCTACTCGCCTATGCGATCTCCTCGTTCTTCGGTGGCATTGCCGGCGCCATGTTCGCCTCCATCGCCCAGTCGATCTACCCGTCGTCCTTCGTGGTCGCCGACAGCGTGAACTTCATGCTCTACTGCTTCCTCGGCGGCCTCGGTTACGTCTTCGGCCCGATGCTCGGCACGCTGCTGCTCTATTTCGGCTGGGATCTGCTGTCGATCGCCAAGGAATATCAGCTGCTCATCTATTCCGGCGTCATGATCCTGCTCATGCTGGTCCTGCCGAACGGTGTCCTCAGCCTTCTCGACAAGAAGGAGGGCCGGGCATGACCCCGATCCTGCAGATCAAGAACATCACCAAGCGCTATGGCGGCCTGACGGCAGTGAACGACGTCACCTTCAACGTCAACAAGGGGGAAATCCTCTCGGTGATCGGCCCGAACGGCGCCGGTAAGTCGACGCTGTTCAAGCTGATCTCCTCCTTCGTGCCGGCGACATCGGGCGAAGTGCTGTTCAACGGCACGCGCATTTCGAGCCTCGCGCCGCACAAGGTCGCGCAGATGGGCGTGGTGCGCACCTTCCAGGAAACGACGATCTTCCGCTCCATGACGGTGCGCGAAAACATCATCGTCTCCCATCACCTGCGCTCGAAGGCGAGCCTCTTCGGCTTCTTCATCGGCACCAAGCAGGCGAAGGAAGACGAGGCGGCCTTCGCCAAGTCGGCCGACGACATCGTCGATTTCCTCGGCCTGCAGGCGATCCGCAACGAGCTCGCCTCCAACCTGCCGCAGGGCCACCTGCGCGCGCTCGGCATGGCCATCGGCCTTGCCACCGATCCGAAGGTCATCCTGCTCGATGAGCCCTTCGCCGGCATGAACCACGACGAGACGATGAAGATGGTCGGGCTCGTCCGCCGCCTTCGCGACGAGCGTGGCGTCACTGTTCTTCTCGTCGAGCACGACATGCCCGCCGTGATGAAGATCAGCGACCGGATCGTGTGCATCAACTTCGGCCAGAAGATCGCCGAGGGCACGCCCAAGGAAATCCGCGAGAACGAGAAGGTGATCGAAGCCTATCTCGGCTCCGAAGATGCGGCGATCGGGATGTAAGCCATGACCAAGATATTGAGCGTTGAGAATATCGAACTCTATTACGACCATATCTACGCCCTGAAGGGCGTGTCGATCGATGTGGACGAAGGCGAAACCGTCGCGCTGATCGGCGCGAACGGAGCGGGAAAATCCTCGATCCTGCGGGCGATCACCGGGCTCCGGTCCGTCAAGTCGGGCCAGATCTTCTACCAGGGGCAGAAGCTGAACGGCACCTCGGCGTCGGAGATCGTGCGCCGCGGCATCTCCATGGTGCCGGAGGGACGGCGCGCCTTCCCGCTGATGTCCGTCAAGGACAATCTGCTGATGGGCGCCTTTACCCGCACCGACAAGGCGGAGATCGAGCAGACGCTGGAAAACGTGCTCACGCGCTTTCCCCGTCTTCGCGAGCGCTACCACCAGCAGGCCAGCACCATGTCCGGCGGCGAGCAGCAGATGATGGTGATCGGCCGTGCGCTGATGGCCCGTCCGAAGCTGCTTCTGCTGGACGAACCGTCGCTCGGTATCGCACCGAAACTGGTGCAGGACATCGCCCGTGCCATCGTCGCCATCAGCCGCGACGAGAAGGTCTCCATCCTCCTCGTCGAGCAGAACAGCCGCATGGCGCTCTCCATCTCGAACCGAGCCTATGCGCTCTCCACCGGGTCGATCGCGCTTTCAGGCAATTCGAAAGAGCTGATGAACGACGACCGCATCAAGGCAGCCTATCTCGGAGGCGAACTCTGACATGAAAATCCTCGTCATCAACCCAAACACCACCGCATCGATGACGGATCATATCGGGAAGGCGGCGCGGCGCGTCGCCTCTCCCGGCACCGATATCGCGGCCGTCAACCCGACCCACGGCCCCGTCTCCATCGAAGGCTATTTCGACGAGGCGATGAGCCTGGCGGGCCTGCTCGAGACGATCCGCCGCAATCCGGATTGCGACGCCGTCGTCATCGCCTGTTTCGACGATACCGGCCTCGACGCCGCGCGCTGCCTCACCGACAAGCCGGTCATCGGCATCGGCGAAGCCGCCTATCACTTCGCGTCGATGATCTCGAACAAGTTCTCCGTCGTCACCACGCTTGCCCGATCCGTGCCGGCGCTGGAGCACAATCTTGCGCGCTATGGTCTCGACGCCCGTTGCGCGCGCGTTCGCTCCTCCGAAGTCGCCGTGCTGGAGCTGGAACAACCGGGCTCCAACGCGCGCCAGAAGATCAGTGCCGAAATCGGCCTCGCCATCAGCGAGGATCGTGCGGAGGCCATCGTGCTCGGCTGTGCCGGCATGGCGAGCCTTGCGGCCGATCTTTCAGCCGAACACGGACTGCCCGTGCTCGACGGCGTCTCCTGCGCCGTGAAAATGGCAGAGGCGATGGCGGGCCTTGATATGCGCACCTCTCGTCTCGGCGGCTACGCACCGCCGCCGGCTGCCAAGCTGGAGAGCATCTTCAGGTCCTAGGCAAGGGGCCGCTCCTTTCGGCAAATGAGAAAGTCTCCATGCTGCCGTCCGTCCGGTGTTTCTGCTTATTCATCATGGACATCACTGGGTAGAATATGCAATTTGCAGGCGTATTTGCGGGACGGGAGATTGCCGCATGGCACCGAAAACAGGCAATTCCAGCCGAGGCCGCTCACCGGCCGTTCATCGCGCCCTGAAACGCGCGATCCTCGACCAGGCGCTATATCCGGGTGTAAAGCTTCCGGAAGACCTGATCGGCGAGCGCCTCGGCGTCAGCCGCACGCTCGTGCGCGAGGCGCTGGTCCGGCTCAGCGAGGAAGGCCTGGTGGATCTCACGCCGAACAAGGGCGCGACCGTCGCCCGGCCCACGCTGGAGGAAGGGCGTGATCTTTTCCACACGCGCATGGCCCTGGAACGTCTCGTCGTCGAAACCCTTTCGGGAAAGCTGACGAAGGCCCAGATCGACACCCTCTCCGCACATATCGCCGCCGAGGAAGCCGCCAAGCCCGAGCATGCCGTATCGATCCGCCTCGCCGGCGAATTCCACACGCTGCTTGCGCAGATGACGGAGAATGCCAGCCTGATCCGCTATGTGAACGAAACCGTCGCCCGCAGCTCCCTCATCCTCGCGCTCTATGGCCGGCCGCACTCGTCGGACTGCGCCGTCTCCGAACATCAGGAAATTCTCGATCATCTCATCGCGGGCACGACCGAGCCGGCGGCAAAGCTGATGATGCACCATCTCGACGCGATCTCGACCAGAGCGCTGCTGCCCCGCGATAGCGACCGGGACATGAAGGACGTGCTCTCGGACTATGCCGTGGCCGAAGGTTTGCTCTGATTGGCCTCAGACGCCCGCAAGCTCAACGGCGTCGCTTCGATTTAGAGCCTTTCGCGCGCTGAATCTTGCGCTGATGCCCAACAATATTCTGGTCAAGCCCGCCGATACGATCTATCGGGCTTGAATGGATTTACGTCACGCGTAAGAATATGATCCATAGGATTGTTCTCGGCCTTGCCAACACAACGCGAATAAGCGGTTGCAGGGGCGCGGGACGATGCTTAAGCTATAGCAGTGGCCACAACGGCACTGAGATCACGAGGATAACATGGCAACCGGCACCGTTAAGTTTTTCAACCAAGATAAGGGCTTCGGCTTCATTACCCCTGACAATGGCGGGGCAGACGTTTTTGTCCATGTATCTGCAGTGCAGGCTGGCGAACCGCTCCGCGACGGCACGAAGGTCAGCTACGACATCGGTCAGGACCGCAAGACCGGCAAGTCGAAGGCGGAAAACGTCCGCACCGTTTAAGTTTGACTTCGGGGGGGCGGCCCTGCCGCCTCCCTTTCACCGCCCATCCCGCACAGCGTTTTCATCGCCTGCTGTTTTGCGGCCTATGATCCGAACCCGCGTCATCAAGGCGGCTTTCCTGGGTATTTTGCCGATATATGCGGCGATGCAACAATCCGAACAGTTCGTTTTGGATGCGTCGGCCTCGGCCTGAGGCGTAAGTCGGTGTGTCTCGTCTGCGCACGCATCTTCCAGCAACGCCCGATCCCTTCCGGAACAATGATCATCTGCCGCCGTTAACCCGCTCATCAGCGGGGAGAGCGAATGTGGCGCCGAGAGCGAACTGGAAAGGCTTTCTGAAAGTCGGAGAACTGGTCTGTCCGTTGGCGCTCTATACGGCGGCATCGACAAGCGAGCGCGTTTCCTTCCATATGCTGAACCGTGCGACCGGGCATCGCCTGCATCGGGAATTCGTCGATAGCGAAACGGGCAAGCCGGTGGAGCGCGACGATCAGGTCAAAGGATATGAGACCGGCGAGAACGACTACATCGTGCTCGATGCGGATGAAGTCGCGTCTGCGGTTCCCGACAGCGACAAGACGATGGCTATCCACGCCTTTATTTCCTGCAACGACATCGACGATCTCTATTTCGATAAGCCCTACTATCTCGCGCCGAGTGATCGGCACGGCGCGGAGGCCTTTGCCCTGATCCGTGAAGGCATGCTGAAAAGCGACGTTGCGGCAATCGCGGAAACGGTACTCTTCCGGCGCGTACGAACGTTGCTCATCCGCGCCCATGGCGAGGGGATGATCGCGGCCACGCTCAATTATGACTACGAAGTCCGCTCCGCCGAGGAGACTTTCGCAGACATCCCGGACATGAAGCTCAAGGGCGAAATGCTCGAGCTTGCAGAACACATCATCAAGACGAAGAGCGGGCGCTTCGACCCCAAGACTTTCGATGACCGCTATGACGCGGCGCTCGCCGAGGTCGTGAAGGCGAAGATGGAAGGCCGGAAGATCAAGCCGGCAAAACCCAAGACCGAAGGCAAGGTCATCGACCTCATGGAAGCCCTGCGCCAGAGCGCCGGTAAGACGGAAAAGCGCGCGCCGAAAAAGACGGCGACGAAAGCCAAGCCGGCGGCGAAGCGCCGAAAGGCGGGCTGACATGGCACTGGATGTCTATCGGCAGAAGCGGGACTTCAAGGCCACGTCCGAACCCAAGGGACGAAAGGGTCGGAAGGGCGGCAACAGTTTCGTCATCCAGAAGCACGACGCCACGCGTCTGCATTATGACTTTCGCCTCGAAATGGAGGGCGTGCTGAAAAGCTGGGCGGTGACACGCGGGCCAAGCCTCGTCCCCAGCGAGAAGCGCCTTGCTGTGCATGTCGAAGACCATCCGCTCGCCTATGGCGATTTCGAGGGCACCATCCCGAAGGGCGAATATGGCGGCGGCACCGTCATCGTCTGGGATCGCGGAACCTGGAGCCCGCTTGGCGATGCAGCCAAGGCCTATGCCAAGGGTCATCTCGAATTCGAGCTTGACGGCGAGAAGCTGCATGGCCGCTGGCATCTCGTACGCATGCACGGAAAACCCGGCGAGAAACGGGAAAATTGGCTGCTCATCAAGGGCGACGATGAATTCGCCATGCCCGAAGGAGAAGACGACCTTCTGGAAGAGCAGACGGCTTCGGTGAAGACGGGGCGGGAGATCGAGGATGTGGCCGGGGAAGAGCCCGGCTGGTCGTCCAAAACCGGCCGCATCCGCAAATCGCCGGCAAAGAAGACGACCAAGGAGGTGAAAACGGAATCGAAGGGCATCAAGGTCGCGGTGCCGGACCCCTCCCGGATCAAGGGCGCGCGCAAGGCAAAGCTGCCGGACTTCCTGCCGCCGACGCTGGCGACACTTGCGGCAGCGCCGCCCGCGGGCGAGCGCTGGCTGCACGAAATCAAATTCGACGGCTATCGTCTTCAGGCGCGCATCGAAGCCGGGCGGGTGAAACTTCTCACGCGCAGCGGGCTCGACTGGACCAAGAAATTCGGCAAGGCCGTGGTTGGAGCCTTGCGTGATCTGCCGGTCGGCACGGCACTCATCGATGGCGAACTCGTCGTTGAAAGCGGGTCCGGCGCATCGGACTTCTCAGCCCTCCAGGCCGATCTCAGCGACGGGCGTGATGATCGCTTCCTCTTCTATGTCTTCGATCTCCTCCATCTCGATGGATACGATCTCACCAAGCTGCCACTACAGGAGCGTAAATCCCTGCTGGAAAAGCTGGTGCCATCGGGAGAAGATATTCTGCGCTACAGCGGCCATTTCGATGAAAACGGCGCTTTAGTGCTGCGTCACGCCTGCCGGCTGAGCCTTGAAGGCGTCGTTTCCAAATTGCGCGATGCCCCCTATCGCGCAGGGCGCAGCAAAAGCTGGATCAAGTCGAAATGCTCGGCCCGGCAGGAATTCGTGGTGGGCGGTTTCGTGCCCTCAAGCGTCTCGCGCCAGTCGATCGGATCGCTCGTGCTGGGCGTCTATAAAAATGGCAGGCTGGAACCCGTCGGCCGTGTCGGAACCGGTTTTTCCGCACCTGTCGCAGCCGATCTTTTCAAGCGGCTCAACCGGCTCAGGACGGATGAAAGCCCATTCGGCCGGAAACTGACGGCCGAGGAAGCACGCCAGGCTCGCTTCGTGCAGCCGGAACTGGTCGCGGAGGTGGAATTTCGCGCCTGGACGGCGGACGGGCATCTACGGCATGCGTCGTTCAGGGGCCTCAGAGAGGACAAGCCAGCAACGGAGGTTGTTGCCGAAGTGCCGAAATCCAAACCCACCAAAAATGCCGAAAAACCTACGCGCCGCACGGTGCGTCTCACCCATCCCGACCGGGTCTACTGGCCGAAGGAAGGCGTGACCAAGGAAGGTCTTGCCGACTACTATACCGAGGTCTGGCGCTATATCGCGCCGCATATCGTCGGCCGGCCGCTCGCGCTGCTGCGTGCCCCCGGCGGCATCGATGGCCAGACCTTCTTTCAGAAACATGCCTGGAAGGGCATCAACGCCAATATCGTCGAGGTGCAGGATCCCGCCGACAAGGACGACGAACCCTATGTCGCGATCAACGATCTGGATGGTCTGATCGGTCTCGTGCAATCGGCGGTTCTGGAGATCCATCCCTGGGGCTCGACCGTTGCAGACTGGGAGCGGCCGGACCGCATCATCATGGACCTGGATCCCGGTGAAGGCGTGGATTGGCAGGCCGTGATCGAGGCAGCGCAGGAAACCCGCAAGCGGCTGGAGGCCGCCGGGTTGAACGCCTTCATCAAAACATCCGGCGGCAAGGGCCTGCATGTCTGCGCACCGCTCAAACCATCCGCCCGCTGGCCCGCGGTCAAAACCTTCTGCAAGAGCATGGCCGATGCCATGGCGAAGGACAGCCCGGACAAATATGTCTCGACGATCACCAAATCGAAACGTCAGGGAAAAATCCTTATCGACTACCTGCGCAACCAGCGTGGAATGACGGCAGTCGCCCCCTATTCCACCCGTGCCCGCCCCGGCGCCGCCGTTTCCATGCCGCTAGCATGGGAAGAACTCAACGCCGATATCGGGCCGGCCTATTTCACGGTCGAGAACACACCGACGCGTCTTCAGGCGCTGGCGTCGGATCCTTGGGCAGACTTCAACACGGCGGCGAAACCGCTGAACACGGGCAAAACAAAGCGTTGAACCTACTTGGTCTTTCCCTCAGCCTTGATGCTCTTGCGCAGCGCGTCCATGATATTGATGACATTGCCTGACGTCGGCGGCGGGGCCTTCTGTTTTGCCGGGCGCTTGCGGCCCTTCTTTTTGGCGGCGATGATGTCGAGCAGCCGATCCTGCACCGGATCGTCCGCCATTTTGGGGCTCCATGCCTGCGTGCGTTCCTTGATCAGCGTCTTGACCAGCGCGAGCGCCTTCGGATCCGGCTTTGCGGTTTTCAGGCCTGCAAAATAATCCTTTTCGTCACGGACTTCATCGCCGTAGCGCAAAGTCCACAGGACGATGCCCTTACCCCGCGGTTCCAGCATCACGGCCCGCTCCCGGCGATAGAGCACAACGCGCGAAATGCCGACCGTGCCGGTAGAGGCCATCGCCTCGCGGATAACGGAAAAAGCCTCCTCGCCAACCGTATCGTTCGGCACGAGGAAATGCGGTGTATCGTACCAGATCCATTCGATCGTCTCGCGCGGCACGAAGGTCTCGATATCGATCGTGCGTGTGCTTTCCAGCGCCACGGCTTCGATCTCGTCGTCCTCCAGCATCACATAGTCGTCTTCACCACGCGGATAGCCCTTCACCTCGTCGTCTTCCGCCACCGCCTTGCCCGTGACGGCATCGACATAGCGGCTGACGACGGGATTGCCGGTCTTGCCGTTGAGCGTACGGAAGCGCACTTTGTCCTCCGCCGAGACGGCCGGCGTCATCGCCACCGGGCACGTCACGAGCGAGAGCTTGAGATAGCCCTTCCAGAAGGAGCGTGGTGCCATCAGCCCTTCCTTTCGAGCGGCAGATGTTTAGACAAGGCGAAGCGCTCGGCGAATTCGATGTCCGCCTGCGTGACGATCGGGATAGGGTCGGAGAGGATGGCGAGCAGGGTCTCGCGCGAAATGGAATCCTCTTCCAGCGCCTCCATAAGCGCACCACGGGTTTCGCGCTCGGCCCTGAGAAGGGCCGCCAATGCGAGGATGAGCCTGTCCTTGTTGTCCATGATGGAATCTCCGGAAAACCTGTATCCGCATGCCTAATGCGGCATCACGGTATCGGTTCCCGGAACAATCGGAGGATAGAAGGGTTGGGCTGGCGGCCGATGTTTTTTTACGCGCCGGAAAATCGATCATGGCGAAGAAAAAGAAGAAATGGTCGCAGGATGTGACGGAAAATAGCGACGCGATGGATCTCCGGAAAGGCGTCTTCAAACAGCGCAGCCCCAAGAAGATCGCCGCATCGCTCAAGCATTCGGCTGAAGAGAGTGACCGGCGAAAATCGAGCCCTTTCCGCTCTGCCATGTCCATGTTGACATTCTATATCAATCGGGCGGGCGACCAGCTTACGGGGAAGCGGCGCGAGACGCTGGAAAAGGCCAAGGACGAATTGCGCAAGGACTTCGGCAAGGCGCCAAAGAAGAACAAATGAGACGGCGATGAAACAACCGGAGACTATTTTCTTCCCAGCCAGCGAATGGGTGCCGAACCACCCGTTTCTGCCGGTCCTTGTCTATCGCGCTGTCATCCCGGTGGAAAAGAAAGATCGCGCCACCATCTTCGAACAGTTGTTTCACGATGCGGGATGGCAGGGTCTGTGGCGCAACGGCGTCTTTTCCTATCAGCACTATCACGTCGGCGCGCATGAGGTGCTTGGCATTGCGGAGGGAAACGCCGAACTACTGATCGGCGGGCCGGGTGGCAAGGCGCTTCAGGTTCAGGCCGGCGATTGTCTGGTGCTGCCTGCCGGCACTGGTCACAAGCGCAACGCGGCAAGCGATGATTTCCTGGTGGTCGGCGGCTATCCGCCGGGCCAATATGCCGATATCGAAACGGCGGCCGCGACACCCGGAGAGCTGAAAGTCATTGCAAACCTGCCTGTCCCGAAGAGTGATCCGCTCTACGGCGCCTCCGGTCCGCTGGTTTCCATTTGGCGGCAGGCCAGGACCGACGATTAGTCGACATCGATCAGAGCGAACCGAGATCGGCACGGTGCCGGCGACGCATCTGTGCCGGCGCCTCCCTCAGCACGACCGTAAGCGTTGGTCAGATCCTCCATTCAGCAACAATAGGATATCTTCGATAGGGTCGCCATGCTACGAGGCGCATAACAATGCCGCGAGATACCCGATGCTTCCCTGGATAGAGCTTGATCGTGCAACCATTCCCGGCGATGGCGGTGAGCTTCGCCTGAAGCGGCGCGGCAACGAATTCTCCATCATGCTCGGCTCCACGGAGCTGATGAACAGCAGGCTGAGCGGTTCGGAAGAGGCGTTGGCTACGCTCAGCTGCGAGCGGATAACAGGCAGGAAGAACGCCCGGATGCTCGTCGGTGGCCTCGGCATGGGGTTTACCCTGCGGGCGGCCCTGGGGGCACTGCCTCAAGATGCCTCCGTCGTCGTCGCCGAGCTCGTCCCCTCCGTCGTCGAATGGGCGCGCGGACCGATGGCCGACCTGCATGCCGGTACGCTCGACGACCCCCGCGTCGATATCCATGTCGGCGATGTCGGTGCCCTTATCCGATCGAAGACGGCGGCATTCGATGCTATTCTCCTCGATGTCGACAACGGCCCCGATGGGCTGACGCGTGCGTCGAACGACAATCTCTATAGCCACAATGGTCTTCGTGCCGCGAAGGCCGCGTTGCGCCCAAACGGCGTGCTTGCCGTCTGGTCGTCCGCGCCGGACAGCACCTTTACGCGCCGACTGCGCGAAGTGGGCTTTGCAGCCGACGAGGTGCGCGTGCGTGCCAACAGCAAGAATGGCGCCCGCCATGTCATATGGATGGCGACCAAGCGCTAGCGCCCCGCGCAGAAATGGTGGCGGCCAAACCGGAAAGAAGACGTGAAATGGATGAAGAAGCGGAAACGATGACGATTTCGAACCGTAGCGATTTCGCGCAATGGGCCATCGAGCGCGCCAAGGCAATCGTCGCGGAAGAAGGCGGAAATCTGGCACTTGCCGCCCGCGATGGCGACAACGAGCAGATCGCGGATACGGGCAATGCGCTCGGCCAGGCCATCGTCAACGCCCTGCTCGAGGTTTTCGACGGATTGGTATCGCCGGAGTAGCGTCGTCAGACGTAAAGCTTCAAGCTCATCGATATTGCGTGTTCAATGATCCGGGAAAAGGTCCCGCAGTATCGCAACCTTACGATCACCTCGCTCCCGAGTGCCGGAACCACCCGCGCGATTTTTCGGGTCGGCGAGAGTGTCGCAGCGCGATTTCCGTTGCGCGCCGCCGAACCGTTTGCCGTAGTTCGAGGCGACAGGCCATTGCACCGCCGTGGCGATGCCAGGGATGACATCGAGCGGGATGTTTTCGCGATCGAGATGGGCGATTTCATCGTCCACGCGGCCGAAGACCATGGGATCCCCGGATTTCAGCCGAACCACGTGTTTACCGGCCTTGGCAAGCTTGACCATCATGACGCCGATATCCTCCTGCCGGCAATCTTCACGACCGCCGCGCTTGCCCACCAGCATTCGCTTCGCCTCCCGGCGGGCCAGTTCCAGCACATCGGCGGAAACGAGATCGTCAAAGAAAATGACGTCGGCCGCCTGCAAGGCGCGCACGGCCTTCAGTGTCAGCAGTTCCGCATCCCCCGGCCCGGCGCCGACCAGCGTCACGCGACCGACGGCGGGGGCATCCGCGAGCCTTTCGGCGTCAGCAAGAAGCGCCCCGCCTACGCCCTCCTCCGGCGTATCCAGCGTGGAAAAGACCCGGTCGGAAAACCGCTCCCAGAAGGCCCGGCGTTGCGCACCGGGCTGGAGGCGCTGGTTGACCGTCTCACGCAGCGACTGCGCCAGCGCCGCCCATGTCTTCAGGCTGCGCGGCAAAAGCGTCTCGATCTTGCGGCGAATCGTCTGGGCAAGGATCGGCGCGGCGCCGTCGGTCGAGATCGCAACGACAACGGGCGAACGGTTGACGATCGAGCCGAACTGAAACTCGCAGAACTGCGGCGTGTCGATAACGTTGACCGGCACACCCGCCATACGGGCGGCCGCGAAGAAAACCTCCGCATCGTCCTTGCAATCGCCGATCGCAAGCGTGGCGCCGGGAAGATCGGTCGATGCCCATTTTCGACGGTGCGGCGTCAACCGTGCCGACGGGTGATCCGGGGTTCGAAGCAGCAAGGCCTCGAAGGCCTCGCTGAATGTTTCCGCATAGATATCAACATGAGCACCGCAGGCGGCCAGCAGCTCCGCCTTCCACATCGCGGCATCCGTCCCACCCGCAACGAGGACACGCCTTGCCTGCAGCCCCCAGAAGACGGGCAGCTTCGCGAGCGGTTCCATGCGGGCGGGAAGCTTACTCTGCGGCTGTGGCAAGACACCCATCGACGATCCCCCTGATTTCAGCGCGGCAGGAGCCGCAGTTGGTTCCGGCATTGAGCGCCCTGCCGACGGCCTCGACGCTGTGGCAACCGCCGCGCACGGCGGCGACGATCTGGTTGACGCCGACGCCGAAGCAGGAACAGACGGTGGCACCGGGATCAGGCTTGTCCGCGCCCGGCCGGCCGGCAACGAGCGCGAAGCGCTTGCGCAGGTTGGCGTGTTCGGCGGTGAGCTGCGCGATCGCCCAGTTGCGGGCGACGGCGACGGGTTCGCGCGCCAGGAAGAAGGCGGCGAGGAGCCGCGGGCCATCGAAGAAGGCGAGCCTGACATCGCCGGTCTGCGCATCCGCATAGCCGAGCGGCTCGACACCCTCGGGGATGGCGAAGGTGCGGCGGCACCAATCGGCCAATTGCTCCATCGGCGCGGTGAAAGCCAACTCCAGCCGCCAGCCGCCATCGGCTTTGGCAAGCGCCCAATAGGCTGCATCCGGTTCGACAGGCTTCATCCGTGACACGGCGAAGCCATAGTGCCGTGCCTTGAACCTATGCGCCGCGACGGCAACGTTCTTGGATGCCGGCTGGCCGGAAATGCGGTCGGTGATCGCCGGCACGACGGCATCGATGCGGGCCTTTGCGGCAAACTGGTCGTTCCAGTGCATGGGCGCGAAGATGCTGCCGCGCGCCTGCCGCTCGGTGATCAGCGCGCGCACCACGGCGGTGCCCAGCGGGCTCTCGATCTCGACCAGCCCGGCATTCCCCACACCGATCTCCATGGCATCACGCGGATGCAGTTCCGCGAAGGGTTCGGCGATGTGGGACGACAGACGCGCGCTTTTGCCCGTACGGGTCATGGTGTGCCACTGGTCGCGGATGCGGCCGGTGTTCAGCGTGAAGGGGTAATCGGCATTGGTCCGGTCGCTTTCCACCGGCTCGACGGCGACGAAACGGGCTTTGCCGTCGGCGTGATAGAAGCCGCCATCGGCGAAGAAGCGTGTGTGGGTGCTCGCCTGCCCCGCCGGCTGCGGCCATTGGAAGGGCTCAAGCGCATCGTAGGCATCGCGCTCTATCTCGGCATGAGCGCCAATATCGAAATCCCGGCTGCCGCCGTTCTCGAAGGCCGAGAGGGCCGCGTGTTCGGAAAAAATCTTTGCCGGCGCATCATAGTCGAAAGCATCAACAAAGCCCATGCGGCGGGCCACTTCGGCCAACTGCCACCAGTCGGCCCTGGCCTCCCCCGGTACATTGAGGAAGGGGCGCTGGCGGGAAATCCGGCGTTCCGAATTGGTGACGGTGCCACCCTTCTCCCCCCAACCCAGCGACGGAAGCAGGACATGGGCATGTCGGGTGGTATCCGTCTCGTTGAGGATGTCGGAGACGACGACGAAAGGACAGGCCTTCAATGCCGCTTCGACGGCACCGGCATCCGGCATGGAGACGACGGGGTTCGTCGCCATGATCCACAGCGCCTTTATGCCCCCGTCCGCGACGGCCTGAAAGAGATCGACGGCCTTGAGGCCCGGCTTTTCCGCAATGACGGGCGAGGCCCAGAAGCGCTGCACCCGATCGCGGTCCTCCGCGCTTTCGATGGCCATATGGGCGGCCAGCATGTTGGCGAGACCGCCGACCTCGCGCCCACCCATGGCGTTGGGTTGCCCGGTTAGCGAGAACGGCCCCATGCCCGGCTTTCCGATCCGGCCGGTGGCGAGGTGGCAGTTGAGGATAGCATTGACCTTGTCGGTGCCGGACGAGGACTGGTTGACGCCCTGGCTGTAGCAGGTGACGACCTTCTCGGTCGCCGTGAACAGGCGGTAGAATTCGCGAAGCTGCATGGCCGGAAGCCCCGTCCGCTCCAGCACCTCGGCGAAGGAAACACCGGCAGCAGCCGCGAAGGCATCCGCAAAACCCGATGTATGCGCCGCCACATAGTTCTGATCGACGGCATTGTTCGAGACGAGATGCGCAAATAGGCCGACGAAGAGCGCCACATCCGTATCGGGGCGGATCGCGAGATGCAGGTCGGCGATATCGGCCGTCATGGTGCGGCGCGGATCGATGACGACGACCTTCATGCCCGGTCGTCGCTCTTTGGCCGCGGCAAGGCGCTGGTAGAGCACGGGATGGCACCAGGCGAGGTTGGAACCGGTCAGGATGACGAGATCGGCCAGCTCCAGGTCCTCATAGGTCCCCGGCACCGTATCCGAACCGAAGGCGCGGCGGTGGCCGGCGACGGAGGAGGACATGCAGAGCCTTGAATTCGTGTCGATATTGGCCGAACCGAAAAAGCCCTTCATCAGCTTGTTGGCGACATAGTAATCCTCCGTCAGCAGCTGGCCGGAGACATAGAACGCCACGGAATCGGGGCCGTGCTCGGCAATCGCGGCGGCGAACCTTGCCGCGACGAGGTCGAGCGCGCTGTCCCATGATGCCGGCTCGCCACCGATCTCGGGATGCAGGATGCGACCGTCGAGATCGATCGTCTCGGCAAGCGCCGAGCCCTTCGAGCAGAGCCGGCCGTAATTCGACGGATGGTCCGGATCACCCTTGACGGAAACGGCGCCGTCTTCCGCGACCGTCGCGATGACGCCGCAGCCGACGCCGCAATAGGGGCAGGTTGTCTTGACCGCCTGTTCCATCCTATTCGGCCGCCACCATGAGGCTTTCGAGCGCGATGAACAGCGCGCCGCCGTCATTCTTCAGCGCGATGGTCTTCACCGCGCCCTCGTCCGCACCGAGCGCCTTGCCGGTCTCCAGCGAGATCACCCAATTGTGCAGCGGGCAGGTCACAGCCTTGGCATGAACAATGCCCTGCGAAAGCGGCCCGCCCTTGTGCGGGCAATGGTCCTCGATGGCAAAAACCTCGTTTTCCGCGGTGCGGAACACGGCGATCTTGCCCTGCGGGGTCTTTACGCAGCGCGCGCCGCGCAGCGGAATGTCGGCAATGTTTCCGATGGCAAACCAGTTCATGTCCGACCTCCTATTCCGCTGCCTGTCCGTAGCCGATGCTCGCCATCGGCCGGAATTCATGTTTGTCCTTGCCGGAGACACGCTCCGACCAGGGATCGACCTGGGCGAATTTCTGGGAAAAGACGAAGCGGTCGTAATAGGCCTTGCGCCTGTCGGCATCGCCGATGATCTGGCGGCGGATCTCGTCGAGCCCGATACGCTTTGCCCATTTGTAGATGCGCTCGAGATACCGCGCCTGCTCGCGATACATCTGCGTCAGCGCCACGATATGCTCCAGCGCCTCGTCCTCGCTCTTCACCAGGCCGAGCACCTCCGTGCCCTTGATGTCGAGGCCCGCCGCACCTGCAAAATGGATTTCGAAACCACTATCGACGCAGATCACGCCGATATCCTTGCAGGTCGCTTCCGCGCAGTTGCGCGGACAGCCGGAGACGGCAAGCTTCAGCTTGGCCGGCGTCCACGAGCCCCACATGAATTTTTCGATGCGGATGCCAAGGCCGGTGGAATCCTGCGTGCCGAAGCGGCACCAGTCGGAACCGACGCAGGTTTTGACGGTGCGCAGCCCTTTCGCATAGGCCTGCCCCGAGATGAAGCCGGCCTTGCCGAGATCGGCCCAGACGGCGGGAAGGTCCTCCTTCTCGATGCCGAGCAGGTCGATGCGCTGGCCGCCGGTGACCTTCACCAGAGGAATCTCGAACTTGTCGACCACATCGGCGATGGCGCGCAGTTCACCGGAATTGGTGACCCCGCCCCACATGCGCGGCACGACGGAATAGGTGCCGTCCTTCTGAATATTGGCATGCACACGCTCGTTGATGAAGCGCGACTGGTAATCGTCGGCATAGTCGTCCGGCCAGTCGCAGACGAGGTAATAGTTCAGCGCCGGGCGGCACTTGGCGCAGCCGCAGGAGGTCTTCCATTCCAACTCCTGCATGACAGCCGGAATGGTCTTCAGCCCCTTCGCCTTGATCAGGCGGCGCACATCGTCATGGCCGAGATCGGTGCAGCCGCACATCGGCTGCACGGCGGCGGGATTGTAGCTGTCGCCGAGCGTCAGCGTCATCAGCTGTTCGACGAGACCGGTGCAGGAACCGCAGGATGCCGATGCCTTGGTGTGGGCGCGCACCTCGTCGAGCGCGGTCAGGCCCTTTTCCGTGATAGTCGAGACGATCCTGCCCTTGCAGACGCCGTTGCAGCCGCAGATTTCCGCATCATCCGGCAAGGCTGCAACGGCCGCCATAGGGTCCAGCGGAGCGCCTCCCTGATAGGCCTGGCCGAAGATCAGCGTCTCGCGCATTTCGGAAATGTCGGTCTGCTTCTTCTTGAGGTCGTTGAACCAGGCGCCATCGGCGGTTTCGCCGTAGAGCACGGTGCCGATGATCTTGTTACCCTTCAGCACCAGCCGCTTGTAGACGCCGGCCGAGGCATCGCGCAGCACGATCTCCTCGCGGTCGTCGCCATCGGCGAAATCACCGAGCGAGAAGAGTTCGATACCGGTGACCTTCAGCTTGGTCGGCGTGTCCGAATGCACGAAGGCGGCTCCCCGCTCGCCGGCCAGATGCGCGGCGGTGACGCGTGCCATCTCATAGAGCGGCGCGACGAGGCCATAGACCATGCCGCCGACCTCGGCGCATTCGCCGAGCGCCCAGATGCTGCCGTCGGAGGTCTGCATGCCATGATCGACGACGATACCGCGGTTGACGGCAAGCCCCGCTTCCCTGGCAAGCCCGACGCTCGGGCGGATGCCGACGGCCATGACGACGAGCGTCGCCGGGATGATGCGACCATCCTCCAGCTCGATGCCCTCGACCTTGCCGCTGCCGACAATTGCCTTGGTATTGGCCTTGCAGAGGATCTTGATGCCGCGCCCTTCCAGCTCCTTCTGCAGCAGATAGCCGGCGGCAGGATCGAGCTGGCGGTCCATCAGCGTCGGCATGACATGGAGCACGGTGACATCCATGCCGCGTCCGGCAAGACCGGCGGCCGCTTCGAGACCGAGCAGGCCACCGCCGATGACGACGGCCTTTTCGCGCGATTGGGCGGCGAGCAGCATGGCCTGCACGTCGTCGAGGTCGCGATAGGTGATGACACCGGGCAGTTCCTTGCCGGGCACCGGCAGGATGAAGGGCACGGAACCGGTCGCGATGACCAGCTTGTCGTAGCTCTCGGTCACGCCGTGATCGGACGTCACCGTCTTGGCATCGCGATCGATGGCGACGATGCGATGGCCCTTGTAGAGCGTGATGCCGTGCTTGATGTACCAGCCGTCGCCGTGGATGATGATCTCTTCATAGTCCTTCTCGCCCGACAGCACCGGCGAGAGCATGATGCGGTCGTAATTGACGCGCGGCTCGGCGTTGAAAATGGTGACCGCGTATTGGTCCGGTGCCTTTTCGAGGAGGTGCTCCAGCATGCGCCCGGGCGCCATGCCATTGCCGATGATGACGAGTTTCTCGGTCATGGTCTTTCCTTGCGATTATGCTGCGACGGCGGAGACGGAGGGGCGCTCCATCTGGCGGATGGAGAGGTGCATCCAGGTCAACGAGACGGCGACGACGGCGAAAAGCAGCAGGAAACAGCTCGACCAGAGGCCGGTCGCATCCTTGAGCAGGCCGAAGGCGATAGGCAGGATGAAGCCGCCGAGCCCGCCGACCATGCCAACGATGCCGCCGACCGGGCCGACGCTGTCGGGATAGTAGGCCGGGATGTGCTTGTAGACGGCTGCCTTGCCGAGGCTCATGACGAAGCCCAGCACGAAGACCACGACGATGAAGACGGCCGGCGTGATGCCCGACGGCAGCGACAGGACGAGCGTCGCGACCGCAGAGACCGCGAACATGCAATACATGACGGAGCGCGCGCCCTTGCGGTCCGAAAGCATGCCGCCGAGCGCCCGGAAGACACTGCCGGGAATGGAGTAAGCGGCAGCGACCATGCCGGCGGTGGCGATGTCGAAACCGTAGACGCCGACGAGATAACGCGGCAGCCAGAGCGCGAGCGCAACGAAGCCGCCAAAGGCAAAGAAGTAGTAGAGCGAGAAGCGCCAGACCTGGGCCTTCTTCAACGGAGCAAATTCCTGTGTGAGGCTGCGCTTCGGTGCCTTGCCATCCCGGCGGCTCTTGAAAGCCGGATCGTCGCTCGTCGTGAACCAGAACAGGCAGGCGGTGAAGAACAACGCGGCCGCCCAGATTTCCGCAACCATCTGCCAGCCGGCCGCGACGAGAACGAAGGGCGCGACGAATTTCGTAAGTGCCGCCCCGACATTGCCCGCCCCGAAGATGCCGAGCACGGTGCCCTGCTTTTCCGCCGGGAAGAACGGCGAGATATAAGCCACGCCGACGGCGAAGGACCCGCCGGCAAGCCCGACACCCAGACCGGCCAGCAGCATCTGCGGAAAGGTCGTGGCATGGGACAGCAGGAGCGTCGAAAGGGCTGCCGCCAGCATGGTCAGCGTATAGACGAGGCGACCGCCGAAGCGCGGCGTCCAGACGCCGAGCAGAATGCGGACCAGCGAGCCGGTCAGGATCGGCGTACCGACGAGCAGGCCGAACTGGGCTTCCGACAGGCCGAGATCGTCCTTGATGCGGATGCCGATGATCGCAAAGATCGTCCAGACGGCGAAACAGATGGTGAAGGCGAAGGTGGACATCCAGAGCGCGACGGCGGGTTCGCGCGGGGATGTGGGCTGCTTGATCTCAGACATAGCTTCTCCGAGGCCCGACAAGGTCGTGCCGCTCCATCTTGGGGGTGAAAAACAAAAAGCCGCTGGCCAGGCATAAGCCACACGGTCACTCCGTGCGGGCAGGATCCTGATCAGCGGCTTTGCTGGTGAGGCGCCCGTCGTTGGACGCCGATATCGCGACCCGAGGGCCTGAATCTTAAAAAGCAATCGGCGTGCCAGTTTCAGCAAGCGATTGTTTTACAAGGAAAAGAAGACTTATTCAGTCAGCCATGTCCCGCGGGCGGCTTTCAGGCTGTGCAACGCAAAGCCATTTTTTGTGCAGTGCGCATAAATTAAGCGCCACTCATCAACGGGCAGACTGCGTGGCGATATAGGCCTCGATGTCATCGGGGTCGAAGCGTCCGCCATCGAAGAAGCCATCCGGCCCCAGCGTCAGCGCGCCGGAAGAACCGACCGGCGTCGCGACCGTCAGCGCGCCCTCGACCTTGGCGCTGGCAGAGGGCATGGCGATGCCGAGATCCTTCAGCGCGGCCCTGTAGATATCAGGGCGATAGGTCTCGGCCGCGATGCGCTGGCTCTGTACAGTGTGTTCGATCTGCTGCCAGCGAACCATCTGCGTGTAGAACCAGAGGGCATGGCTTTTCCATGGGAAGGTCGCCGCCCTGGCATTCGGCAGGAAGAAATCTCCGATGGAGCGCACCACCCCACCACCGACCGGCAGATGGCCGCTGAGCGCTGGCAGTAGCAACTCCACATCGCGCCCGACATAGGCGGGCAGCGCCAGAAGCACCGCGAGCGCCGTGTGGTTTTCCGGCCGGGCGCACCAGAGCGAGGCCTGATGCAGCGCCACAAGAAGTGCGGCCATGGCTTCCGGATTGGCCATGCCCCAGCGTGCATTGACGCCCAGCACCTTTTCCGGGCTCGACCGCCAGATCGCCGCCTTGACAGTCGCAAGATGCCCGCCGCGGCGCAGCACGCCGAACGTGTTCCAGGGTTCGCCCGCGCAATAGCCGTCGATCACGTTTTCGGCCAGCGCATCGCCCATGTCCGGCGGCGGCAGCACGACGATCTCGATATCGCGGTCCGGATCGATGCCGCTCGCCGCCAGCCAATAGCGCAGTTCGTAATTGTGCCCGGAATAGGAATGCACGACGCCGAAGCGCAGCGGCGCCCCCGCCCGTGATGCGATCACCTCCCGAAGTGCGGCACCGTTCGCACGCGCATCGAGATCATCCGCCGCGCCCTTGTCCGCCATCGCCTGCCAGAGCGCCGGCGAGACCGTGACTGCATTGCCCCCGAGACCGAGCGCCATCGGCACGATCATTTCGGGTGCGGGAACGTTCAGGCCGAGATTGCCGGCGATCGGCATGGGGCCGAGAATATGCGCGACATCGATATGGCGCACCGCCAGCCGGTCGCGGATACTGGCCCAGGAGCGTTCGCGCAGCAGCGTGAGCGCGATCCCCTGCTCCTCGGCAAAGCCCATTTCGCGCGCGACGACGAGGAGCGCGCTGTCGAGAAGAGGCACGAAACCGGCGGTGATGGCGTGGCGCGTCGTCATTCCATTCCTCCGGGATCGAGCAAGCCGGCTGCCGTGACGAGGCTTTGCGCTATTTCGGCGATCTTGCGATTCTGGTTCATCGCGGTGCGGCGCAGAAGCGCATAGGCCGCATCCTCCGACAGCCCGCGGGACCGCATCAGAAGCCCCTTGGCACGGTCGATGACCTTGCGATTTTCCAGTTCGCCGCGCGTCTCTTCCAGTTCGCGATTCAGGCGGGAAAAGGCGTTGAAGCGGCTGATCGCCATTTTGAGGATCGGCCGCACCCGCTCCTGCTTCAGCCCGTCCACGATATAGGCCGACACGCCGGCCTCGACCGCCGCCTCGATGGAAGCCTCATCGGACTTGTCGACGAACATAGCTATGGGACGCCGGACGGCGCGCGAAAGCTGAAACATGCTTTCCAGCATGTCACGGTTCGGATTTTCCAGATCGATGACGATGACATCGGGATTGAGATCGGCGATGCGGCGCGCGAGACCATGCATGACGTCGATGACCGTGACCTGATCATAGCCGGCGTCGCGCAGCCCCTCTTCGATAATGGCTGCGCGGATGCGGTTCTCGTCGATAACAAGGACTTTCAATCCGTTCGGCGTCATGTGGCGACCGTATTGAGACCGCGCCGCCAAATTGCCGCGCCGATATTTTTGCAATGCAACAAGGACGAGACAAAAGCAAGACCGTGGAGCGTTTATCCGGCGGCAGCGGAAAAGCCGCCTTTGTTTCCGAACTCGCTACGTCCATGCCTCTTAGAATGCCGAATTCGGGGCCTTGCCGGGAGGCGCAGTTGGCAGGTCTACCGGTCGGCATGAGCCGCCACCCAAATTTCGGCCGCGTAAAAACACGTCGATCGAAAGACGCGGGCTTTGCAAAGTTTGGGTTGACCGCCGCCGATGGCAAGGCGACACTTCACGCAGCGAAGGCAGGAGGAAAGACCATGGACGAGCCGGATCGGTGGCGCCACATAGCAAGTGCGCCGAAAGACGGTAGCCGTATCCTCGTCACAGTTCGCTCATCCGAGCAGGGGCCGGCGGAAGTGGACGTCGCCTATTGGTCGCATGGCGATCGGTTCGGCGCTGAAGGGTGGCGCGCCTCTGATTCCGCCCCCGGCTGCATCATTGAATATGCCGAACCGGAGCTGAAGTGTTGGATGCCGATGCCCTCGGCCGATCGCAGCCGCGTCTCCGCCCCCGCGCCGTGGGAAGGCGACGATGCCCAGCAGCTCGACGGGTCGGGAATCTGAGGAAGCCCCTCGCCCTCTTCGCCTTGGATACCCTGCCTGGAGCATTTCCGGTTCAGCGTAGATGATCTAGGTTCTTGTTTTTTGCCGCCAAGCGGAAGCGATGTCGATCCGGCTGGAAAGGCCCTAAACAGGCCGCGGGCGCTCAGATCCCACGTGCAACCTGGGTCGAATCCCGCACGACCAGTTCCGGCTCCATGCGCAATCGCCTGTTTTCCAGCGGCCGGCGGTGGAGGCGGGCGAAGAGCATTTCAGCCGCGAGCATGCCCTGCCTGACGCCATCCGTGCGGATGGTTGTGAGCGGCGGGGTCAGCCAGCGCGCGAAGGGCAGATCGTCGAAGCCGACGATGGAGAGGTCCGTCGGCACGCGGCGGCCGAGTTCGTGGGCGGCGTTCAGCACGCCGATCGCGATCGTGTCATTGCCGGCGAAGATGGCCGTCAGATCGGGCCGGCGGGAGAGCAGGGCCTTTGCCGCGAGATAGCCGCTCTCGGGGCTGAAATTGCCATCGCCGATCGCGTCCTCGTCGAGCGCCAGCCCATGCCGGGCCAGCCCGCCGGCCAGCGCCGTCAGGCGCGCCTTGGTCGATACGAAATCCCGCGGCGAAAACGTGATGGCGCCGATGCGGCGATGACCGAGACCGACCACATGATCGACCGCCTTGCCGATGACGTCCCGCGTGGTGAAGGTGACGGAAACCTCGGCGGGGTGACGCACCGAGCCGACGAGCACGAG
>NZ_CAMLFY010000012.1 GCF_946479415.1 uncultured Shinella sp.
CGGCAGCGAGCCGAACGGGATGATCGCATCGAGACGGTTGCGGAATTCCGGCGTGAACAGGCGGTTGATCGCCTCCATGTCCTCGCCCTCGCGCTTCGACGAGCCGAAGCCGATGGCGGCCTTGGCCATGTCGGATGCGCCCGCATTGGTCGTCATGATCAGGATGACGTTGCGGAAGTCGATCTTCTTGCCGTTATGGTCGGTCAGCGAGCCGTGATCCATGACCTGCAACAGGATGTTGTAGAGGTCTGGATGCGCCTTCTCGATTTCGTCGAGCAGCAGCACGCAATGCGGATGCTGGTCGACGCCATCGGTCAAAAGACCGCCCTGGTCGAAGCCGACATAGCCGGGAGGTGCACCGAGCAGACGCGAGACCGTATGTCGCTCCATATATTCCGACATGTCGAAGCGCAGCAGTTCCACGCCGAGCGAGCTTGCAAGCTGCTTGGCGACTTCCGTCTTGCCGACGCCCGTGGGGCCGGAGAAGAGGTAGCTGCCGATCGGCTTGTTCGGTTCGCGAAGACCAGCCCGGGCAAGCTTGATTGCCGATGCCAGCGCTTCGATCGCCAGATCCTGGCCATAGACCACCGAGCGCAGTTCCTTCTCCAGGTTGGAGAGCACCTGCTCATCATCCTTGGACACGGTCTTGGCCGGAATGCGGGCCATGGTGGCGATCGTCGCCTCGATCTCCTTTTCGGTGATCAGCTTGCGGCGCTTGCCGGCAGGCAGCAGCATCTGGGCCGCACCGGTCTCGTCGATCACGTCGATCGCCTTGTCCGGCAGCTTGCGGTCGTTGATATAGCGCGCCGACAATTCGACGGCGGTCTTGATCGCTTCGTTGGAGTATTTCAGCTTGTGATACTCTTCGAAGTAGGGCTTCAGGCCCTTCATGATCTCGATCGTGTCGTCGATGGTCGGTTCGTTGACGTCGATCTTCTGGAAGCGACGGACGAGCGCCCGGTCCTTCTCGAAGAACTGGCGGTATTCCTTGTAGGTCGTCGAACCGATGCAACGGATCGCCCCGGAAGACAGCGCCGGCTTCAGGAGGTTGGACGCATCCATCGCACCACCGGAGGTGGCGCCGGCGCCGATGACCGTGTGGATCTCGTCGATGAACAGCACCGCACCCGGATAGTCCTCGAGTTCCTTGACGACCTGCTTCAGGCGCTCTTCGAAGTCGCCGCGATAGCGCGTGCCGGCAAGCAGCGTGCCCATGTCGAGCGAGAAGATCGTGGCGTCCGCCAGCGCTTCCGGCACCTTGCCTTCGATGATGCGCTTGGCGAGGCCTTCGGCAATCGCCGTCTTGCCCACGCCCGGATCCCCCACGTAAAGCGGGTTGTTCTTGGAGCGGCGGCACAGGACCTGGATCGTGCGGTTCACCTCGGCATGGCGGCCGATCAGCGGGTCGATCTTGCCGTTGCGGGCCTTCTCGTTGAGGTTGACGCAATAGGCGGTCAGCGCGTCCTGCTTCTTGGCAGGCTCTTCCTGCTCGTTGCCTGCGCCGCGCGTCTGCTTCTGCTCGTTTTCAGACTCTTCCGAACCGCGCACCTTGCGCTCCTCGGAGGAGCCGGGGCGCTTGCCGATGCCGTGCGAGATGAAGTTGACGGCGTCGTAGCGCGTCATCTCCTGCTCCTGCAGGAAATAGGCGGCATGGCTCTCGCGCTCGGCGAAAATCGCGACAAGCACGTTGGCGCCGGTCACTTCCTCGCGGCCGGAGGACTGGACATGGATCACCGCGCGCTGGATGACGCGCTGGAAGCCGGAGGTCGGCTTGGAATCCTCTTCGTAGCCCGTCACCAGATTGGCGAGGTCGTGATCGACATAGTCGGTGACGGTCTTGCGCAGCACGTCGAGATTGACGTTGCAGGCGCCCATCACGGCGGCGGCATCGCCGTCGTCGATCAGCGCGAGAAGCAGGTGTTCCAGCGTTGCATATTCGTGGTGGCGCTCGTTCGCATAGGTCAGTGCCTGGTGGAGCGCCTTTTCAAGGCTTGCAGAAAATGTCGGCACGGTCGTTCCTCATTTCTTTTCCATGACACATTGCAGCGGATGCTGGTGCTGGCGGGAGAAATCCATCACCTGTGTCACTTTGGTTTCGGCAACCTCGTAGGTAAACACGCCACACTCGCCTACGCCATGATTGTGCACATGCAACATGACCCGTGTGGCCGCTTCGCGGTCCTTCTGGAAGAAACGTTCCAGAATGTGGATCACAAACTCCATGGGCGTATAATCATCGTTGAGAAGCAGCACGCGGTACAGGCTCGGCTTCTTCGTCTTAGGCTTCGTGCGGGTGATGACGGAGGTGCTGCGACCGGGAGTGCCGCCGCCCTCGTCACCGTCCTGCATTGTGACCCGTCTCACAGTCATATTCGTGGTCATTCCCTGATTACGAGTCCTGTTACGGCCGCTTCTTTCGTGGCGCGTCGTTCGGCTGAGGTAGCCTTTGGACCTGTTATCTAATGTTTCGTCACACGATTGTAAGACCCCTGCTTCGCACTGCAATCATAATCGCCGGCTGTCCGAAGGAAATAGCGAAATTTGCGGCCGCCGCGTCAGCCCCGCGCAACCCCCGAAACGCGAAACGGCCGGCCGTGGTTGCCCACGGCCGGCCGATAAACGTTATACGCGTACGCTGTACTGAAAACCTTAGGCGGCGACGGCCGACTTGGCGGCAGCAGTGGCCTTGGCGACCGGTGCTTCGTAGGGCTTGTAGGCGCCCTTGGCGAGGTCGGCATACATTTCGCTGAGCTTCGTGGCTTCGGCAACGAAACCTTCATAGGAAGACTTCACGAAAGCAGTCTGAAGTTCGACGGCAGCTTCGACGCTCTTGACGCCCGAAAGCTTCTCGAAGTGAGCAAGGCCGTTTTCGAAGGACTTCTTGTTGAAGTCGGCAGTCTCGGTGGCGATTGCCTGCCAAGCCTGCGCAGCGGTCGTGTAGCTCTTCACGAACGTGTCCACGGCTTCCTTGCTCTTCTTGTTTGCATCGTCGAAATTGAACATCGAAGTCTCCTTTGGATCCCGGTGGTATGGTCCAAAATCTATATGCATTGCACAAAAAAGTCAACGAAATGGTGCAGCGCAATATTTTTCAAACAAAGCAACAACTTGCGCGATAGGTATGATTATTGGCGTTGCGAAAAGCCAAGCTGTCGCAAAACAATAATAATCGGCGTCGGAACCAGAATAGCTGGAGTGATTTGCAGCTTTTGGTGTTGACAGTGGGCCTGCCCTTCACTGTCGCGTCCGTTCGTCGCCCTTTTGCCTATCATACCTCGGCTGTCATACCTCGCCGACTGCCACCGACGCCCACCCCTCCCTCGACGTCATCCTCGGCCTTGAGCCGAGGATCCAAGCGGCGAGCACAACACCTGCGGTGTGGATCCTCGGCTCAAGGCCGAGGATGACGGAGGAGAGGCTGGAAACTGCAGCCAGACACGAAAAAGCCCGGCGCCAAGGGCGGCCGGGCCTTTGAATTCCAGCGATGTCCCAGGAGATCACAGATCGATGTCGAGGATCGCCATGGAGAAGTTGTAGGAGAGTTCGCCGTCCTCGTCGTCGCGGAACACGACACCCAGGAACTCGTCAGCAAGATAGACCTCGGCCGATTCATCCTTGCGCGGGCGCGCCTTGATGACGATCTCCTTGTTGATATTGCGCTTGAAGTAGGCCTCGAGCTTTCTGATTTCTTCCGGCTTCACGACATGTCTCCGTCAACGATTTGATGTGCCGCGCTTCTCGCACCTGCTCCCAGGCGTGTAAACCCTCGAATTCCGGTGCGAGCCGACTTTTCCCGGTCAGAGATCGTAGTCGAAGGCCGCCAGCAGCTGGTCCATGGCGCGCGAAGGCTCGTTGCAGCCCGCCTCGCCCACGACGCGCGCCGGCACGCCGGCAACCGTCGATTTGGGCGGCACGGGTTTCAGCACGACGGAGCCCGCGGCAATGCGCGAGCAATGGCCGATATGGATATTGCCGAGGATTTTCGCGCCGGCCCCGATCATCACGCCATCGCCGATCTTCGGATGACGGTCGCCGCCCTCCTTGCCGGTGCCGCCAAGCGTCACGTTATGCAGGATCGACACATTGTCGCCGATCGAGGCGGTCTCACCGACGACGAGGCCCGTCGCGTGATCGAGGAAGATGCCTTTGCCGATATGGGCGGCCGGGTTGATATCCGTCTGGAACACGCTGGAGGAGCGGCTTTGCAGGTAAAGCGCAAGGTCGCGCCGGCCCTTGGTGTAGAGCCAGTGCGCGAAGCGATGCGTCTGGATGGCGTGAAACCCCTTGAAATAGAGCACGGCATCCAGAAACCGCAGGCATGCGGGGTCGCGGTCGTAGACGGCCTGGATATCGACGCGCAGGATGCTGCCCCATTCCGGCCAGTCTTCCAGCATCTCGTCGAAGATCTGATGCAGAAGGTTCGCCTGCAGGTCCGGATGATCGAGGCGCTCACAGACGCGATGGATCACGCTTTCTTCCAGCGAGCGGTGGTTCAGCACCGTCGAATAGAGAAAGGCCGCCAGCAGCGGCTCTGCCTGGGCGGCAACGCGGGCTTCCTCGCGCAGGCTGTCCCAGATCGGATCCATGGCCTTGAGCTTGTCGCCGGCCCTGAGTTCATTCGTCGCGACCATCGCCGCACTCCTTCATCATCTACAGGACCCTATATAATGCAAAGCGCGCCCAAGCGGAATGGCCGGACGCGCTTTGTCGCAAACGGGGTCTCAGCGCGCGCCGATCTCCGCATAGAAATCCAGCACGGCGCGCTTGAAAACCTTGTCGCCGACGGCCAGCATGTGGTCGCGGCCGGGGATATCGAGCGCGCGGGCATCCGGCATCAGCGCGGCGAGATCCTGCGGATTGCCGGCAATGTCGTCCTTCGTGCCGACGCCGATCAGGGCGGGCACGTCGATGCGGCCCATGTCCTCCACGGTCAGGAGATCCCGCGAGGTCATGATGCAGGCGGCAAGCGCCTGGCGGTCCGATTTCGTCTGGTCGGCGAAGGCGCGGAACATGCGGCCGCGCTCGTGCGTCACGACGTCGAGCGACGGCGCCAGCAGCGCATCGGCGATTGGATCCCAGTCGCCCACGCCCTCCACCATGCCGATGCCGAGCCCGCCGAAGACGACGGAGCGCACGCGATGCGGATGGGCAAGCGCCATGAAGGCGGTGATGCGCGCGCCCATGGAATAACCGAACACATGGGCTTCGGAAATGCCGAGATGGTCGAGCAGCGCTGCCGCATCGCCCGCCATCAGCGGCGGCGTATAGAGCGCCGGATCATGCGGCTTGGCGCTGGCGCCATGGCCGCGATTGTCGAGCGCGATCACGCGGTAGCCGGCATCGCCGAGCGTCTTCAGCCAGCCGGGAAACACCCAGTTGACGCTGGCACTGGAGGCAAAGCCGTGGATCATGAGCACCGGTTCGCCCGACGGGTCGCCCTCGTCGAAAAAAGCAAGCTCCAGGCCTTCATGCGTGAAGCGGGAAAAGGGCGGGTTGTCGAGATTCATCGCAGGCCGTCTTTCGTTTTCGCAATCCTGCTCATACTGCCCTTTGCGCGCGGAGAAAACGGCAGCGGCACGGAAATCTGCCTCACCTTTAGTCGCCAATGATTGAAATCGATGCCGATTTCAATCATTGGGGCCCGCGACGGTTTTGCATCTACACATTTCACCCGAAGGCGACTATGGTCCGCGCCAGAAAACGGACTTCCACGGAGCATGACATGGCTGGGCACAGCATTCCCCATTTCCAGAACGACGGCGGCCATGGTGTCATCGAGATCGGCGTGAAGGAATTCATGTGCGTCGGCGCCTCGGTGCCCTATGACCATCCGCATGTCTTCCTCGACATGGGCGACGACAACGAAAAGGTCTGCCCCTACTGCTCGACGCTCTACCGCTACAATCACACCCTGAAGGCCACGCAGACGGAACCCGCCGGCTGCACCTTCACCAACCAGGCGGCGGCGTGACGGCCCGAAGGGCCGCGCCATCATGTCTTCTGTAGCATCCACTACTATCGTCGGCGCCGGCATTGCCGGCCTGACGACGGCCCTTGCGCTCGCCCGCAAGGGCATCCCTTCTCATATTCTCGAGCAGGCCTCTGCCCTCGAAGAGGTCGGCGCCGGCCTGCAACTCTCGCCGAACGCCTCGCGCGTCCTCGCCGATCTCGGCCTGCTCGATGCGCTGAGCGCACGCTGGAACGAGCCGGATCATATTTCGCTCGCCTCGGGGCACACGCTTTCCCCCCTCACGTCCGTCCCCGCCGGCAAGACGGCCCGCAGCCGCTGGGGCTCGCCCTACGGCGTCCTCCATCGGGCGTCGCTCCAGGCCCTCCTTGTCGATGCGGTGCGCCGAAACCCGCTCTGCACGCTGACCACAGGTCAGCGAATCGAAAACGCCCAGTCCGCTCGGGCCATTGCACCCTCGGACCTGCTGATTGCCGCCGACGGTGTCTGGTCACGCTTGCGCCAGGCCGTGCCGGGCGCCCTGCCCGCCCGCTATTCCGGCAATATCGCCTGGCGCTTCCTCGTGCCCTACGGACTGGCGCCGGCCTTCCTCAATCCGCGCACCGTGACGGCCTTTCTCGGCCCGCATGCCCATCTCGTCGCCTATCCGCTGGCGGAGATGCAGGCCTTCAACATCGTCGCCATTCATGCGCAGGCCGATGCGCCGCCGGAAGGCTGGACGCGCAAGGGCGATGCCTTGACGCGCGGCCGTCTTCAGGAGGCCTTCGCCGGCTGGTATGCCGGCATCCGCCGTCTCATCGAGGAGGCGCAGAACCCCATGGCATGGCCGCTCTTCGGCTGCCCGGATGGTGCCTGGACGGATGGAAAAGACATGGTGCTGATCGGCGATGCCGCCCATGCCATGACGCCCTTCGCGGCACAGGGCGCCGCCATGGCGATCGAGGATGCCGCCCTCTTGGCAAACCGCCTCGCCGACACCACCGAGATCGGATCGGCCTTGCGCCGGTTCGAAAAGGAACGCCGGGAACGCGTCGCAAAGGTCCGCAGCCGCGGCGCCTTCAACCGCTTCGCCTATCACGCCCGCGGCCCGGTGGCGCTTGCCCGCAACCTCGTGCTTTCGCTGCGCAAGCCGGAGCAGTTGGCCGGCGATCTGGACTGGCTTTACGGCTACCGCACGCCGGATTGAAACCCTCACCCGGTAAACCGGATGAGGGCATGTTTCGCGTCAGACGGCGCGTGCTGCGGCGAGCCCCCGCTCGATATCCGCCTTGATGTCCTTCACGTCCTCGAGGCCGATCTGCAGGCGCAGCACCGGACCTTCGTCCGGACCCTTGGCAACGCGGCGGTCGTTCAGGTTCACATGCACCGCGAGGCATTCAAAACCGCCCCAGGAATAGCCGAGACCGAAGATGCCGAGCGCATCGAGGAAGGCATGCGCCTTGGCCTTGTGGCGCTCCGGCGCGCCGCCGTCGAGCACGATGGAGAAGATGCCGCTCGATCCCTTGAAGTCGCGCTTCCAAAGATCGTGGCCCGGAAAACTCGGCAAGGCCGGATGCAGCACGCGCGACACGTCCTCGATGCCTTCCAGCCAGCGCGCCAGCTCCAGCGCGCTTTCCTGATGCCGCTCCAGCCGCACGCCCATGGTGCGCAGACCGCGCAGCACCTGGTAGGAATCGTCGGGCGATGCACAGGTGCCGAGCGTGGTCTGCGTGTCGAGCAGCTGGTCCCAATGGGCGGCATTGGCCGAGACGGTGCCGAAAAGGATATCGGAATGACCGGCCGGATATTTCGTCGCCGCATGAATGGAGACGTCGACGCCGAAATCCAGCGGCTTGAAATAGAGTGGCGTCGCCCAGGTATTGTCCATGGTCACGACGGCGCCATGCTTGTGCGCGACCGCGGCGATCGCCGGGATGTCCTGCATCTCGAACGTGTTGGAGCCCGGCGCTTCCGTGTGCACGAGCTTCGTGTTCGGCTTGATCAGGGCCTCGATGCCCGCGCCTATCATCGGGTCGTAGTATTCGACGGTCACGCCGAGCCGCTTCAGCATCGTGTCGCAGAAATGCCGCGTCGGGTGATAGACCGAATCCACGATCAGCGCGTGATCGCCCGACGAGAGATAGGCGAGGAACGGCACGGTGACGGCGGCAAGACCGGACGGGACAAGAATGGTGCCGGCCGAACCTTCTAGTTCGTCGATGGCCGCACAGAGCGCATCCGTCGTCGGGGTGCCGCGCGTGCCGTAGGTGTATTTCTGCGCCCGGCTTTCCATCGTCGCAGCATTCGGGAAAAGCACGGTGGAAGCGTGCACGACCGGCGGATTGACGAAACCATGATACTCAGCCGGATCGTTTCCGGCATGGGCAAGGCGGGTGTTCACGCCGGCGCCGGCGAGGATTTCGTCTCTGTTTTTCATGGATTTCATCCGGAAATGCGAAGGGGGTTTGAGGCGGCGACTTTTCGTCAGCCGGCGCCGCAGGTCAACCCCATCCCGGCAGTCGAGATGACGTTCAAAGCGCTTCAAATGTTAAAGAAGCGGATTTTTTGAGCGATTTACTGCACAATCCCCCGATTTTTTGCCCAAAACGGCGTCAGATGCTGACAAATTTAGGTTACCCGCCGGAAAATAGTCCCGATCACTTGACCCTGCGTAATTTTGAGAATGAGATAAGCAACCTCGCGCCGGGAGGGTGGCGAGTTCCGCAACGTGTTCGTTCGAATGCGTGACCAGCGGACAAAACAAAGACAACAGAAAAAGGTTGTGAAAAAATGGCAAAAAAAATCGTGACAGCGCTCGTTGGCGCTGCCGTGCTGGGGCTTGGCGCAACGGCTGCTCAGGCAGATACGCTCTCTGACGTGAAGGCCAAGGGCTTCGTGCAGTGCGGCGTGAACGGCTCGAACCTCGCCGGTTTCGGTGCGCAGGATTCGGCCGGCAACTGGGCCGGTCTCGACATCGATCTTTGCAAAGCCGTGGCCGCTGCCGTCTTCGGCGATGCCACCAAGGTGAAGTTCACCCCCCTTTCGGCCAAGGACCGCTTCCCGGCTCTTCAGTCGGGTGAAATCGACCTTCTGGCCCGCAACACCACCTGGAGCGTCAGCCGCGATTCGCAGCTCGGCTTCGATTTCCGCGCCGTGAACTACTATGACGGCCAGGGCTTCATGGTGAAGAAGGAGCTCGGCGTGAAGTCGGCGCTCGAACTTTCCGGCGCATCGGTCTGCGTGCAGTCCGGCACGACGACGGAACTGAACCTCGCCGACTACTTCCGCTCCAACAACATGGACTTCAAGCCGGTCGTTTTCGAAGCGCAGGATGAAGCCGACGCCGCCTACAATGCCGGCCGTTGCGATGCCTACACGACCGACGCTTCGGGCCTCTACTCGATCCGCCTGAAGATGGCCAACCCGGACGACCATATGGTTCTGCCGGAAATCATCTCCAAGGAGCCGCTCGGCCCGGCCGTTCGCCAGAACGACTCCAAGTGGTTCGACATCGTGAGCTGGTCGCACTACGCCATGGTCGCTGCCGAAGAATTCGGCATCACGACCGCGAATGTCGAAGAAATGAAGAAGTCCGCCAACCCGGACATCAAGCGCTTCCTCGGCGAAGAAGCTGACAGCACCATCGGCGCCGATCTCGGCCTGCCGAAGGACTGGGCCGTGCAGATCATCAAGTCTGTGGGTAACTATGGCGAATCCTTCGAGCGCAATGTCGGCGAAGGTTCCCCGCTCAAGATCGCCCGTGGCCTGAACGGCCTGTGGACGAAGGGCGGCCTGCAATACGCACCGCCGATCCGCTAAGCCGCGGTTGGACGTGACGATCGGGAGGGCGCATAAACGCCCTCCCCTTTAAAACAAACGCCCGGAAAACAGGGCGAACCAACGTCAGGGGAAATGCATGGCTCTTGCGGATGCCCGAACAGGGTCCGGCGAACCGCCGAAGGTTTCGCTTCTCTACAATCCGGCGCTCAGAAGCGTCGTCTATCAGGTCGTCACGCTGGTCGTGATCATCGGCGCCGTCTGGTACGCCTGGAACAACGTGGTCCAGAACCTCGCCCGCGCCAATATGACGGCGGGCTTCGGCTTCCTGAACAGCCGCGCCGGTTTCGACCTTGCGCAGGCACTGATTTCCTACTCCAGCGACTCGACCTATTTCCGCGCGCTGCAGGTCGGTCTTCTCAACACGCTCGTGGTCGCCGCCGTCGGCATCGTCACCGCGACGATCGTCGGCCTGCTGGTCGGCGTCGGGCGCCTGTCGCACAACTGGCTGATCGCACGGCTCTGCACGGTCTATGTGGAAATCTTCCGCAATATCCCGCCGCTGCTCGTCATCTTCTTCTGGTATCTCGGCGTTCTCGCCCTCTTGCCCTCCATCCGCACGATCTTCCAGCACCTGAAGGATGATCCGGACGCGGTTTTCTTCATCTCCAACCGCGGTATCTACATGCCGGCCCCGGTTTTCGGTGAAGGGTTCGGCATGGTGCTGGTCGCCCTGCTGATCGGCATTGTCGCGGCCGTCGCCTTCACGATCTGGGCCAATGCCCGCCAGCGCGCCACGGGCCAGCGCCCGCCGGTTCTCTGGGTCAATCTCGCCCTCCTCGTGCTGTTGCCGCTTGCCGTCTTCATCGTCATGGGCCAGCCCCTGACGCTCGATTACGCGGTGCCCGGCTCCTTCAACATGAAGGGCGGCATGGTCATCGGACCGGAATTCCTGGCGCTCTATCTCGCGCTGTCGCTCTACACGGCCTCCTTCATCGCCGAGATCGTTCGCGCCGGTATCCGCGGTGTCTCGCACGGCCAGTCGGAAGCCTCCTATGCTCTCGGTCTGCGGCCCGGCCAGGCGACCCGCCTCGTCGTCTTGCCGCAGGCGCTGCGCATCATCATTCCGCCGCTCACCTCGCAATATCTCAACCTCATCAAGAACTCCTCGCTCGCGGTGGCCGTCGGTTATGCCGATCTCGTCGCGGTCGGCGGCACCATTCTCAACCAGTCCGGCAAGTCGATCGAGATCATCTCGATCTGGATGCTGATCTATGTCTCGATCAGCCTCATCACGTCGCTGTTCATGAACTGGTTCAATGCCAAGATGGCCCTGGTGGAGCGCTGAGATGACCGAGACCCTTACCTATGTCCGCGACCGGTTCATCGAGCAGGAAAAGCCGCCGGCTTCCGAAAAATCGGCCTTCGCCTGGGTTCACCACAACCTCTTCGCCTCCTGGAAAGACAGCATCCTGACGCTCATCGCCATCGCGGCGATCGCCATCTATGTGCCGAAAGCCCTGAACTGGCTGTTCTTCTCGGCCGTCTGGACGGGCTCCGACCGCATGGCCTGCCTCACTGTCGAACAGGGCGGTCAGCTTCCGGCCGGCTGGAACGGCGCCTGCTGGGCCTATGTGAACGACCGCTTCGTCCAGTTCATGTTCGGCTCCTATCCGCGTGACGAGCTGTGGCGGCCCCTTCTGGTCGCCGCGATGTTCGTGGCGCTGCTCGTGCCGTTCCTGATGCCGAAAATGCCGCGCAAGGGGCTGAACGCGCTCCTGCTGCTCGTCGTCTTCCCGGTCGTCTCGTTCTTCCTGCTGCTCGGCGGCGTCTTCGGGCTGCGCCATGTGGAAACGTCCCTCTGGGGCGGGCTGATGGTGACGCTCATCCTGTCTTTCGTCGGCATCGTCGTGTCGTTGCCGGCAGGCATTCTGCTGGCGCTTGGCCGCCGCTCCAGCATGCCGATCCTGAAAACGGCCTGCATCACCTTCATCGAACTGATCCGCGGCGTGCCGCTGATCACCGTTCTGTTCATGGCGAGCGTGCTCTTGCCGCTCTTCCTGGAGCCGGGCAACAATATCGACAAGTTCCTGCGCGCGCTCATCGGCGTGTCGATCTTCGCATCCGCCTATATGGCGGAGGTCATTCGCGGCGGTCTTCAAGCCATTCCGAAAGGACAATATGAAGCGGCCGATGCTCTTGGTCTAAACTACTTCCACAAAATGACCTTCATCGTGCTACCGCAGGCCATCAAACTCGTGATCCCCGGCATCGTGAACACCTTCATCGGCATGTTCAAGGATACGTCCCTCGTCACGATCATTTCGATGTACGACCTGCTGGGCATCGTGAAGGCGAGCTTTGGGGATTCGGGCTGGATCACGCCGGTCACGCCGCTGACGGGCCTGATCTTCGCCGGCTTCACATTCTGGATTTTCTGCTTCGGCATGTCGCGCTACTCGGCCTTCATCGAACGCCGCCTCGACAAGAGCCACAAGAGATAAGTGAGAGGAAACACACATATGGCCAACCAAGCCCAGGCGCAAAAGATGACGGTGTCGGCGACGGATGTCGCGGTCGAAATCACCAACATGAACAAGTGGTATGGCGACTTCCACGTTCTGCGCGACATCAATCTCAAGGTCATGAAGGGCGAGCGCATCGTCATCGCCGGCCCCTCGGGCTCCGGCAAATCGACGATGATCCGCTGCATCAACCGGCTGGAAGAGCACCAGAAGGGCTCGATCGTCGTCGACGGCATCGAGCTCACCAACGACCTGAAGAAGATCGACGAAGTGCGCCGCGAAGTCGGCATGGTGTTCCAGCACTTCAACCTCTTCCCGCATCTGACGATCCTGGAAAACTGCACGCTGGCGCCGATCTGGGTGCGCAAGATGCCGAAGAAGGATGCCGAGGAAGTGGCGATGCATTACCTCAAGCGCGTCAAGATCCCGGAACAGGCCAACAAATATCCCGGCCAGCTCTCGGGCGGCCAGCAGCAGCGCGTGGCGATCGCCCGTTCGCTGTGCATGAAGCCGAAGATCATGCTGTTCGACGAACCGACCTCGGCGCTCGATCCGGAAATGGTCAAGGAAGTGCTCGACACGATGGTGTCGCTCGCCGAGGAAGGCATGACCATGCTGTGCGTAACGCACGAAATGGGCTTTGCCCGCCAGGTCGCCAACCGGGTCATCTTCATGGACCAGGGCCAGATCGTCGAACAGAATTCGCCCGCCGAGTTCTTCGACAATCCGCAGCACGAGCGCACCAAGCTCTTCCTCAGCCAGATCCTGCACTAAGCGAAGCGGCACGGAGATACGCAAAGGCGGGCCGCAAGGCCCGCCTTTTTCATTTCGCCCGCAGTTCGGCCCTTAGTTTCAATGGACTTGCGCCAAAATGATTGCGGAAGGCGCGCGAAAACGCCGAGAGACTGTCGAAGCCGCTGCGCAGCGCCACCTCCTGCATGGAAAGCGGTGTGTCGCGCACCATGCGCTGTGCCGCCGTCAGCCTGAGCCGCAGATAATACTTTCCCGGTGCGGTCCCGATCCCGTTGGTGAACAGCGTTTCCAGCTTGCGCGTCGAAAAGCCGAGCCGGCGGGCAAGCGCCGCGATGGTCAGCGGCCGGTCGATCGTGCGCTCCATCAGGCGGATGGCGGAGGCAAGCTCCGGCTGGTGCTCGCCCAGACGCCCAAGCGAAACGAGCGGCTGCGCATCCGTCGCCGCATGGGTCTGGTCGTAGACGAAGACGCTCGCCACATCGAGCGCCACGGCCGAACCGAAGCGCTCCCGCACCAGATGCAGCATCATGTCGAAGGTCGGCGACGCTCCGCCGGAGGTCCAGAGCGGCCCGTCCGTGACGAACCGGTCGGCACGCACATTGAGCGCCGGAAAGGCCGCGGCGAAATCCTCCAGTTCCTCCCAGTGCGCCGTCGCATCCCGCCCGTCGAGCAGGCCGGAGCGCGCCAGAAGCCAGCAGCCCGATTCGATGCCGGCAACGACGCCGAACCGGCGTGCGATCTTTTTCAGCCGGGCAACGAAGTTGCGGTCCGCGTGGCGATCCTGGTTGAAGCCGGCGATCAGCAGCAGCGCGTCACCACTCGTCACATCGGCGAAATCGCCGTCGACCCGGATTTCCACGCCGCAGGTCAGAAGCACCGGCTGCCCGTGCGGCGAAAGAATCTGCCAGCGGAACACGGGTTCCGGCACGACGCGGTTCGCCGCCCGCATCGGGTCGAGCACCGAGGCCAGCGACATGATCGACGATTCCGGCAGGAGCACGATCGTGACGTCGAGCGGCCCCTGTTGCTGTGCATGGTTTCTCATGTGAAAATAGTCAAAAAAGATGCGTCTTATGTCAATCGGGAAAACGCCATTCGGGCATGATCGGCCTCACAGGAGATCTGGAGATGCAGCCGGATCATGGTGAGAACCCCTGTACCCCGAATACCCTGATCCGCAATTTTACCGGAACGGGTTGGCGAGCCGACAAGGCGGACCAACCCGTTTTTTTTTGCCTTTTCCACTTTGAAATCAAACCTTTTGCGAAGGTGCGGGAACAGAGTTCCCTCTCGGGCGTTCTGGCCCTGAACAACACGAAAGGTTCTCCCATGTTGAAGCTCAAGACAGGCCTCGTCGCCGGCGCCCTCTCCCTGATGATGGCCGTGACGTCGGCGATCCCGGCACAGGCGATCACCTTTGCCCGCGTGCCGGTGCCGGAGGCCACTGCCGTCGAGAAGGTGCAGTATCGCTATGAACGCCGTGAGCGTCGCGAACGCCGCGCCGAACGCCGCTGGCATGGTCACCATGGCTATCGCTACGCCCGTCCCGGCTATCGCCGCCACTCGGATGGCTTCTGGTATCCGCTGGCCGCCTTCGGCCTGGGTGCTGCAATCGGCGGCGCCATCGCCAACCAGCCTTCGGCCGGCGGTTCGCATGCGCAGTGGTGCGCAAACCGCTATCGTTCGTACCGCGCATACGACAACACGTTCCAGCCGAACTACGGCCCGCGCAAACAGTGCGTCTCGCCTTATTGAGGCTGAGCACATCGTGGAAACGACAAAGGGCAGCCAACCGGCTGCCCTTTTCTATGCCATGGCGACCCCTGCAGGGCTCGAACCTGCGACATTCTGCTTAGAAGGCAGATGCTCTATCCAGCTGAGCTAAGGGGCCGGATGGACCTCAGTGGGTCCAGGGCTGCATGCGGTTGAAGCGGAAATTGTCGGGATAGGCGCAACGCTTGCGGGTCGCGTCCTTGGGCTCGATCAGGCGGAATTCGATGCCGTTGCGCTCCGCATAGGCGATCGCCTCTTCGCTGGTCTCGAAGGACAGCTTGACCTGCTGATACATGTCGCCGGAGCTCGTATAGCCCATGATCGGGTCGATCGTGCGCGGCTTTTCGGCGTCGAACTCCAGAACCCATAGGTTGGACTTGGCCTTGCCGGACTGCATGGCGGTCTTGGCGGGACGATAGATCTTCGCGGTCATCGAAGCGGCTCCAGAATTCTCGCATAAAGGCACGCCGTTTCGCCGGCGCGCGTCCGAGAATGCATAACCCAGATTCCGTAAAGGGGGAATGACCGGAACAGCATTTGGCATCGAAACGCCCGCCGATGGTCGGAGTGGAGAGATTCGAAATCGTATATGTCATTGTTTTTCAATGACAATTTCCACTCTTTGTGACCTTGTAACGGCTCGTCTTTTGTTACAAATTTCGATGGTTCCTATAGCCGGACAGGTGCCGTGACGCAACCACGAATCGGCGTGTCAACTTGTCATGAGAACCTATTCCTCTGAACCGGCCTGAACTACCGTCTCGGCAGCAGCGATAATTTCCTCGAATACGGCATTGCGGTAGTAATAATGACCGCCAATGGTTTTAGGATTGCTACCCGTCGTTAAAAGTCCACGGGTGGAAAGCTCATGAAGATGCTCTTGCGCCTGCATGTATGTATAATCGCGTCCCTGTTCGCCGAACGCGTCAACCATGATCAAGGGCTCTAGGCAGCCGGGTGTCGCACTTTCTCGTTTAGAGATGTGGGTCAGTTCGAAGCCTCGCTTACACATTCCGAGGAATGCCAACTGCTCGAACGATAGCATTTCAAGTTTGCGCGCTGCACGACCGATCTTACCTGCATCTGCAACAGCGGCACTATCAAGCTCGCCTGCGATCAACCTTCCAAGAACATGGAGATTGTGATGGTATTCGCCTATGCGAACCTGTTCGAAGAATCGATACGCCGCAGGCAGATAAAACTGAGATTGCTCCTCAGAAAGCACTTCAATCCCCCTCTCAGAAACGAGAGAAATAAGCTTCTTCTGATATTTCTCAATTTTCAGTTCGAGAGTGATCTGCATCAGCTCTTTTAACGTGGCGAGGCCGGGAAGGCTCGCACATATAGCGCCTGTCACCTTGACGACGGTTTCGGCGTTTCGTGCCGGCTGAGGGAGAGATTCTAGCGTCATAGATCACCCTAAGTTCGCAGCGGTATATCTGAGCAAACTACCATCTTTTCCGGCTCTTTCACGCCCACGCCGGCAAGCACTTCACAAAATGCTTCGCGCACCGCATCAGGATATTCGGTCGGACCAATTATAACTCGCTTCAAAAGCTGCGGGACCGATATCCCGGTCATGCCGAGGTCTGGGCGATCCTCGAACGATAGCTTGAAAACTCTCTGCGGGACGCCAGCGATGCTTTGAATGTCGCACTTGAGGGCCCCCTGATCATCCAACCCTTTGGTATGCATTATCCGCCATTCTCGTTCTTCACTGAATCCTTTGTGTTTAGAGCAGATCGAGAGCGAGCGTAGCAGTTGGAACAGATAGCCTTTGATCTCATCCGCCCCTGACGCCCGCAGGAAGTCGCTTTCTCTTCCAATGTTTTCTGCGATTTCGATAAAGAGGTTCATCACATCCTCTTGATCGCAGTAGTAAACGGGACTGCTGAAAGCACCGAAATTTTCGGCGACTAGATAAAGCGGCAGTGGATTAATGACTAAGCCGACATTAACGCGGCTGTTTCCGTATGCACGCCACATCGAAAGGCGCCCATAATCGTTTTCCGCTTTTTCATGTTCTGACAGGCAGACAATATGCGTCTGCTCCCGCATCGTATCAAACCATCCCTCGAACAAAGAAATGGCATCGTCCATCAGCCCAGGAAATACTTTGTTGAGAGCTGTGCGTATCGCATTTAGCCCGACTTCCGGCGCATCGTCCGCAGGAGGAGTGTATGCCTTCCGAAGCAAGTCGAACCCATGATCTACCTCTCGGAAATCGTTCATGAGCCTGATATTTTTCATCCATATTTCATTCCCACGAATGATAGATATGGCGTTATCAGCCGACGTATAATGTATTAGCTTATGATCATTCTGTAGTAGGTTGTTCCTGATGCGAGCTTCATGTGGTGCGAAAATGTCTCGCAGTTTAAACATTGCTTCCAGCATCGCGAATCACCCTTCTGGCGCTAAGGATAACGTCGCAGAATTCGTGAAATTTTCACTCCCATCGAGCGAGTTATCCTCTGAATACTATCCACCATAGAATTACGACTGGCGAGGCCAAAGCCCCGCCAGTCGTGCGCCGTGTCCCGACGATGGATGGCGTTATGCGGCTTCCCCCTCTCCCGGCTTCCGATACCGGACTTCATTGTCATCACTTTCGACAATAAGGGCATCCTTGACGCGCTCGAACAGGTCACGCACCCGCTTGAGGTTCGCGACGTAGTTCTCAATATCCTCAATGAAGCAGTCCAGCTCGGCGACCGGCTCATCCACTTCTTCCACGGCGTCCGCGACCAACTGCGAGAGCTCCCCGGTGTGACCATACATACCCGGATCGCGGAGCAAATCGTCCGGCTTGCAGCGTTCGACGGTCGGCCCCATGCTAAAGGTGGTCTGCCAGCCGGCGCTGACGAAAGTTGCCCAGAGCTCCTTCTCGGTGAGCGTTGCGGACGGTGCCTGAGGCGTGGTATTTTCATTCGACATAGCGATTTCCTTGGTTGTTATCGTGGTGTGAGATTGCGGGACGGCCAAGCGGTGCCTGAGAAACGTTGCTTGGCTGTTCCCATTCTTGAGGGGCTATTCGCCCGTTGCATCGACGGCGAGCAGCGTGTGCCGCGTCGGCTTCCGAAGCTCTGTTCGAATGCCCTTCAGGCGCTCGATCTCGGCGAAGGATTTCTTCAAAGCTTCAACGTCGCCGCGAGGTAAGTTCGCGCTAACCTCACATGCCGCGTCGATCGCGGCCTCAACTTCCTGAAGCTTGTATTGGTTGATGAGCGCAGCAAGTTCCTTTGCAGCGTCAAGGAAGACGCCCATCATTCCCCTTGCCCTTTCGAGCGAGGAAAATTGCTTCTCCCACGGCGCTTCGGTGTCGAACTTCTGCACTTCTTCGCCGAGGTCCGTCCCACTGATATGCACGCCATAGGCATCGAGGTTTTCTTCTAGGTCCAAATGCCGGCCATCCATGTAAGCGTGAAATGGCGTGACGACGTATTTGGGTGTCGGCACCGGCTCGAGCAGCGCCTTACGGGCGGCCTTTTTCTGCCGGTCTCTAAATTCCTTGACTCGTTCAGCTGAGGTCTTAGCCATTGGCAACTCCTTCGTTACCGATACATGTAACGGAAACAGTGGGCCAGGTCAAGCGACTACGAGAGCCTTTTCCTCATCGGCACCCGTGAAGGCTGTCATCGGCCAAACGCCGAGATCGCCTAGGGCTTCAATAATGCGGGTGCGCAGGTCGTCGGGTGCGGCCGGATCGAAGGTGCGGGCGACGTTCTCGACGATATCGATGGCGTGGTGGTAGGCGTCGGCGTGAAAGTATGCGGCGGACTGCATTTCCATTGAATCCCCTGCCCGTGATTAGGCGAGACACATGTGATTCATGTCGAGCGATTTGGCAAGTGTAGTCACGAGAAATTTGTCAATAAAAACAATAAGTAAGCACTTACTTATCTCGCAAGACGCGCAAGCAAAAAGCCCTTCACGACCCGCAAGGCATGAAGGGCTTAAGGGTGCCGGACGCAATGAATGGAAGCCCTTGCGTCCGGCGTTCTCGGTTCCCAATCGGACGACAGGTCAACGTCCGACAATTCACTTATAGCGGGATCGCCGAGCGAGCGCGGCGTGCGCGAATGTTAGAACTTTCCGAAGTTCTCTTTCGCCTCTAGGTCGCGCTGTCCTGCCGCCTTCTTTTCCATAACCTTCGCACGCTTGCGCAGCTTGTCGGCTTCACGGTCCTTCTCGATCTGCGCCGGACTGCGGTTGTCCTTTGATGCCTTCTTCTGTGCCTTCCGCCGTTCCGGGGTGGCCTTTTCGTAGGACCGGACGGCGCGGCCTTCGGTCGCGAGTATATCGGCTGCGTAGGCGGCGCGCTGATCGGCCTTACGCTTGGTCGCACCACGGCCGTTGCGATAAGCCTCATCCTTCAGCTTCGCTACCGTGTCAGTGATGAGAGTCTTTAGTGCAGCCGACATACGGCTAGACGAAATGTCCCCGGACGCGGCAGGCGCTTCATCGTTAATATTTTGTTGACTATCTTGATTGAATTGTTTATTCATTGTGAACAATCATTTGAGGCGATTGTGGTCTTCGAACCCCGGCTGACGAGTAATCGGCCGGGGTTTTCTTATGCTGCGGCCTTTTCAAGCAGGTCAGCGAGGTCGAGCGCAAGGTCGGGCGGGAAAGAAACAGCGTCGGCAAGCGGCGTCTTGCCGAACGGCAGAGCGATCTTCAGACCAGTGCCCTGCTTCTGCACGGCGAAGTCGTGGCCCACGTTGACAGCAGTCGGGGATGCGTTACCGGCGATCACTTCCCGAACCGTGCTCGCAAGGGCCTGCGCGCCGGCCGTCTTCAAGATAATCTCTTCGTCCTCGCGAAGGCTGACAGCGATACCGTCGCCCTGCTTGCGGATTGACGTGCCGGGAATGTCGGCGGGGATGATCCCGGCCGCGATCTTCTCGCGAATGAAGGCGGCGATTGCGCCAGCATTGCTGAGGTTCATTGCGGATGCGATTGCCTTGAGCTGGTCGAGGCGGCGAGGATCAAGACGGACGGTTACGGGCGGGTGAGCCATGGGATACTCCATTAATCATCCATCATATATACATGTGTATTAGTAGCAGATCAACAGTGTCATCCATTTTCCGGGGACTATTTCTTACCCGCGTCCAATGTCACTTTCCGGGGACATTTTCGCCTATAGTATATGTGTAGATACGTATTTGTAAGAAAGAGAAGATAGCGAGAAAATGTCCCCGGAAAGTTGATGACACTCGGTCGCCTGCGGCTCCCTCCCTGCGCGGCCTATCGGCCTTGCCCGCGCCTTGCGGCGCGAACGCTTAAAGCGAATGACCGGAAGGTCTCTTTCTGGGAGTCGCCGGTCATTCGTTACCGCGTCCGGGCGGAACGTATCCGAGCCGAATAGATAGGCTCCCGGCCGGTCGCTCCGCTCCCCGGCGCGGAAGCAGTATCATGTCGGACAGGGACCGCTCCCTGCTTCCGCCATAGCGAGTCACTGAGAGGCGTCACGGGTGCCGGATGAGCAATGACGCACCCAACATCACAACGCGCGCCAGCGACTCGCTATGAGTCAAACTGCAAGCGTGAAGCTTTGGACTAACTCAGCAGTGACATGCCACGGCGCTTCGGCCGAATAGGTCCAGTCCTTGCAAGTCCACTTGCAGGTGGCCGTCTCGCCATAGGGCTTGAAATAGAACGGCTCGTATCCACCCCTCGCCTCGAAGAAATCCACGATGGCGCGCATGTCGGCATAAGTGAGCGCGCCCCACGACAAGGACACGCTCTTGCGGATATGGTTCAAGCCCTTCGGCGTCGGCTGGCTGTAGCCGTCGCCGAATTCGGTCTCCCAAAGGTTCACGGTCGGCTTGTGCATCGTTCCCGGTGACGGACCAACGGGCGGGGTGAAGGTCGGCAAGGCCATATTAGCGCCCCCTATTATTCAAGGTGTTTCCGGGCCGCGCCTGCCTGCGGATTTCGTCCGCGACCACGCCGCGCATGGTCTGCTCCATCTGCTTCGCCATGCGGGCGGCAAGGTCGGCGTTCTGTTCCGGCGTGCCGGAACTGCCGTTGATAGTGACGGGCGCATTGATGGAAATGGCCTGCACCGGGGCGGCGTTGCTGTTCGCAGCCGTGAGGTCAGGGCGACGGATGGCCGGGGCATTGCCGACATACCCGCCTTCCGCAAACCCGGCGAGCGCGCCACGGTGAAGGGTTTCGAGGTTGCCGACGCCGATCCGGCTGGTTGCCTTCTTCGACATGACATACTCGCCACGGTGGACGACGCCTGCGGGCTGATACTTCCCGCCGTCGCCGGTATAGCCGCCCTCGCTGAAGCCGAACAGCGCGCCGAAGATGCCACCGCCCATCCCGCCGAACAGGCCGGAGAGCGGTCCCTTGCCGAGAAGCGCGGCCTGCAAGGTCGCATCGATCAACGAATTAAGCAGGCTCTGCACCGCGCCCTCAAGGGTCTGGGTGCCGGTGAGAAGGCCGGACAGCGACGACGTGAAGCTTTCCGCGAAATACTCCTGCGCGTTCTTCAGGCTATCGGCCGATGCAGCAACCTGCTGGTTGGTGCCGTCAAGCTGCTGCGTGAGCGTGATCTTCTCGCGAAGCTTGGCAAGCTCCTGATCGGACAGGGTGATGCCCGCGCGCTTCGCCTCCTGCTGCGCCTGATAGACGGCAAGCTCAATCCGCTGCTGTGATGCCGACATGCCGGAAATCGACTGTTCGAACCGTGCGAGGTCCAGTCCCTCCTGCACTGACTGGTTCAAGCTCTTGCGCGCCGTGTCCTGCTGCTTCAGCAATTCGGTGCGCTGGCGCTCGCTGTCGGTCGGTGCAAGCGGCTGCGCCCCCGTAGGCGTGCCAGCATAGGCGTTGCGGATGGTGCTATCGTCCACGCGCTTGAGGCCGGTCCATTCCTCGCGAAGCTCTGCCGGGTCATTGCCGCGACGACGCAACAGGGCGCGCGCAAGCTCGTCCTGGGTGGCCTCATCATAGAGGCGATCACCCGACAGGCCGAGTTCCTTCATAAGACCTTCAAGAGTCCGGCCGGTGATCTGGTAGCGGCCGAGCGCCGAAGACCCCTTGCCGTCGCCGTAGAGGGCGCGGTTTCACGAATTCGATAAAGCCTTCGCTGACGAGTGCTTGATGAATAGGAACCTTGCGACCTTTCCGGGTCTTTGTCGTGCGCCCCTCGCCGACGCGGATATGGACGAACCAGTTCCCCTGAAGCTCGAATAGGTCGGCCTTCTCCAATTGCAGCGCCTCACCGACGCGCATTCCGCTATAGGCGAGCAACCACGGTATCCAGCGGAAGTTCGGCCGGTCCTTCTGCTGCCGTGCAGCCTCAAGGACCTTCTTCGCCTGCTCAAGGGTATAGGTGCGGGTGGCGCTGTCGGTGACTTCAGCAACGGGCAATTCGATGTAGTCGAACGGCGTGCCCTTCGGTATGTCGGGAAAGAGCTTGCCCCGGCATTGCTCTTGCCCCCATGTCAGGATCGCCCGGATAGCGGCGAGCTTGTCACGGATGGTCTTGCGGGAGAGCTTCCCGGCCTCAAGCATGGCGTTGCGCCACGCCTCACCCTCTTCGAGGGTAACGGTCGCTATTTTCTTGCTGCGGCGATGATGCTCGAAATCGTGGACCGTGTTGCGATACTTCTCCAAGGTCGCCGACGACTTCTTATTGCCGCCTAACCCCATGCCGGTTAGGCGCTCCTTCTCCTGTATGACGGCTTCGAAGGTGAGGCTGTTGAACTCGCTCGCGGATACCTCTTCGGCAACAGGGTCGGTCTCGACGGCATTAGCGAGCAACGGGTCTTCGGGCTTGCCGCTGAAATCGCCCTCATCGCGTTCGGCGACACGGGCGAGCGCTTCAAGCTCTGAGACACACATAGCGCGGGCGAGCGTGCGCCATTCCGGCGAGCCTTTCACCACGGTCGTGTTGCCGAGGCGTCGAAAGCGCTCGATCCGGTTTCCCACCAATGTCTCAAGGGTATCGTCATCAAGCCCTCCGGCGATACCGGCCCGAAGCAGTTCCACAAGACGGTCGTCTATCAGGCCCATGGCATGACGGTTGTCCATGTTCCGAAGCTCGGTGTCGAAGGCGATGCGGTCATTGTAGTTCCGCAGGGCGATCTGATCGACGGGTAGCGGATAGCGGCCCGGTGTGATGGCCTCGCCGTGCGCCAGTGCCTTGCGGCGTTCAGCAACGGCCATGCGTGCCTGAAGCTCTGCGACGGCCGTATGAAGCCGTGCCAGTGCCGTGCGGCGGTCAGCGCCGAGCGGTGCGCGAAGTTCGGTCTTGTTGTCGAGGAAAGGCCGAAGCTCGGCGGGAATCACGATGCGGGCGAAATAGCGTCCGTCGCGATTGAGGAGATATCTGGTGTTCTTGGCCATCTGTTAGCACCCGTTTTGTAACAAGGTTTGTAACAGAAAGCTGGCCTGAACCCACTGGAAACCCTGAGTTTCCGGGCTTTTCAGCCCGCCGGACTGGTCGGAGTGGAGAGATTCGAACTCCCGACCCTCTGGTCCCAAACCAGATGCGCTACCAGACTGCGCTACACTCCGTCCGTCCCGGCGATGGGGAGATACACGCATCCGCCCCACGCCGCAACAGCAAAGCATGGATTTTACCAGCTTCTTGAGAGAATTGCGTGGCGTCTCACTGCGCCTTGCGCAGCTTGTCCATCAGTTCGTTCTCGACGCGGTTGCCGGCGCGGATGCCGAGGCGCTTCGCCGTACCGCCGTTCAGCTCGAGCACATAGTCGATCGGTCCCTGCGAATCGATGATCGCTTCGGAAAGCGGCTCGGCGTTTTCCTTGATCGCGCGCACCTTGCCGTCTTTGGCGATGAACAGCATGTCCAGCGGGATATAGGTGTTCTTCATCCACATGAAGACCTGGCGCGTTTCGCCGAAAGCAAACAGCATGCCCTTGTCATCCGCCATTTCCCGGCGGTTCATCAGCCCCTGCTCGCGCTGGCGCGGCGTCACGGCAAGTTCCACCGTGAAGGCATGGCTTTTGCCGCCCTTGGTGATGATGGAGAGCGGCTGCGTATCGAATTTTTCGTCGGCGGCTGCGCTGAGCGACAGGCAAAGAAAAAGCGCCAGAACGGCGCTTGCAAAGCGCGCGATACCAAAATCCCGCGCGAAACGCCGCATCAGTGCGCCCTGTTGCCGGGAAGCGGCATGTCGGGATGGATTTCGGCAGCCATCAGGCCTTTGTCGCCATCGCCGAAGCGCACGAGAACGACCTGCCCGGGGCGAAGCTCCGTCAGACCGAAGCGGCGCAGCGTCTCCATATGAATGAAGATGTCCTCGGTGCCCTCGCCGCGCGTCAGGAAGCCGAACCCCTTGGTGCGGTTGAACCACTTGACGAGAACGCGCTCGAGCCCGCTGGAGGGCGTTACCTGTACATGGGTCTTGACCGGCGGCATCTGCGAGGGATGCACGGCCGTCGACTGGTCCATGGAAAGGATGCGGAAGGCCTGGTAACCGCGGTCGCGCTTCTGGATGAGGGCAACGACACGCGTTCCCTCCAGAACCGTCTGGTAGCCATCGCGGCGCAGGCAGGTGACATGCACCAGAACGTCCTGCATGCCATTGTCGGGAACGATGAAACCGAACCCTTTGGCCACGTCGAACCATTTGATGACGCCGGTGATCTCGATCAGATCGACGGCGTCATTGCTCTGGTCATCACGCTCTGTGATTTCCTTTGAAGACACCCTGTCCACCATGACCTGCCAGCCCCCTCGATTACGCGTCACATGAGTTACGGTTAACTGATTCTTGAGGATCAGAATAACATTGTCCCGATGCGGATGCGCAAGCCCCTTTGAAAGTTTTGCTGGCTCCATTGGTAGGCTGCAAGGCTTGCCTCAAGCTGACAAAAACCTCATCTTTCCGACGATTCCACATTTAGAGGATATTCCAATGCGTTATCTCCACACGATGGTCCGCGTGAAAGACGTCGACCAGTCGCTGCATTTCTACTGCACGCTTTTCGGACTTGAAGAAGTCAGACGCTACGAGAACGAAAAGGGCCGGTTCACGCTGATCTTCCTCGCCGCCGCCGAGGATGTCGCGACGGCCCGCGAGAAGGCCACGCCCTGCCTGGAACTCACCTATAACTGGGACAGCGAGGACTATGCGGGCGGGCGCAATTTCGGCCACCTCGCCTATGAGGTCGATGATATCTATGCGCTGTGCCAGAAGCTGATGGACAATGGCGTGACGATCAACCGTCCGCCACGCGACGGCCACATGGCCTTCGTGCGTTCGCCGGATGGCATCTCCATCGAAATCCTTCAGAAGGGCGACAACCTGCCATCGGCCGAGCCCTGGGCTTCCATGGGCAATACCGGCGTCTGGTAAGCGGCTGCGGACGCAAGCTCCGGGCAAAGCTTGCGTCCTATGTTCAGCCCCACGAACCATCGTTTCGCCGTATTTGACCGGGATTTTCTTGCCATTCCGGTCAAATCGCCAGCGTGAGGGGGCGTTCTGGCCGTTTTCAGAGCCGGATTGTCTTCCGTTTTGCGTTTCACGGCTTCATTCGCTTCGGCCTTTACATGGGAGGCCGAAACGATAACATCGCGGCAACCGCGGCCAGGCCCCAGGTTTTTCCGGGCCTTTCCGTTGCGGTTGCGACTGTTTGAAGAAATGGCCCGACCGGCGGCAAGACCGGGGGCCCGAACGTCGAAAGCGGGGGAAAGCCTTTGCAGGACATGCAGGGAAAGTGGCTCGGCCTGAAAACGCTGCGGTATGGATTGCTGCTGGCCGTTTCGGTTGCCACGCTCTCGGGCTGCGTTTCCGCAGTCTCCAATGATATGCGCGCGGATATCAAGCCTGCGCAGGAAAGTGATGAAACCGTCGCGGATGCCGACACGGACGAGACCACGACGCCGGTCACGACCGCCTCGGCTGCCCGCGGCATGGGCCAGGATGCCTATGCGACGGCGAATGCCGGCGATGCCGCCGCCATGAACGGCCAGCAGGCCGAAATGACCGGCGATCGCGCGGGCCTCGTCATGCAGTCGACGACGCTGAATGCCGGCCGGTCGAGCATCTATTCCAACGGCACGCAGGCCGTTGCCACCAGCAACGCCTATTCGACGACGGGCAGCACGAATGCCGCCGTCAACAGCCTCTATGCCGGTGGCGCGCAGCAGACGGTCGATCAGGGTGACGGCCAGTCCGGCCGCCTGCCCGTCGAGGACATGCCGCCGGTCGGCTCGTCCACGCAGCAACAGAACCTCGAAACGCTGGGCGACGAACAGTCCGCCTTGCTGCCGGAAAACATACCGATCCCCAAGACCGCGCGCATGGCGCTCGTCAACGAGGCAGCAAGCGGCAATGCGGCGGATATTGCCCTTGCCGCAGACGGGCAGGACGACGCGACGGGCTCACTGCCGGAAACCACCACCCAGGCCTCGCTTGGCGAAACGCAGACGAAGACCCAGCCGCGCAAGACGCTGACGCTCGCCTCGCTGTTCAGCGGCAAGCGTGACGCCAAGGCGCAGTTCGATGGGGATCGCTTCTCCGAGCAACCGCGCCGGGTTCTCAACCGCGACACGGCGGGCATGACCCAGAAGGCATCGCTCGGCACCCTGCCCGGCGTCTCCACCGCCAATGCGATGTTCTCGACCCATCATTCCGAGGCCGACGAGGTCGAGGACGACGCGCCGCAGTTCAAGGAGGTCGCCTCGCTTGCCGGTCTCGCGCGCCTGGCGCCGAACGGCCTGTGGCTGCAGACCGAGAAGGTGAAGACGGGCTGTTTCAAGCCGGAACTGCTGCAGGTGCTCAAGACGATCGAGAAACACTACGACAAGCCGATCATCGTCACATCGGGCCTGCGCGACGTGAAGGTCAACCGGGCCAAGCAGTCGCTGCACACGCGCTGCGAAGCAGCCGACATCCAGATTGCCGGCGTCTCGAAATGGGAGCTGGCGGAATATCTGCGCAGCATGCCCGGCCGCGGCGGCGTCGGCACCTATTGCCATACCGAATCCGTGCATATCGATATCGGCGAGGAGCGCGACTGGAACTGGCGCTGCCGCAGGCGCAAGTGATCCACAGGATCACAAGCCTTTGAATTCGAAAGATTTTCCAGATCGAAAAGACCGCCTCCGGGCGGCTTTTCATTTTTTTGTCACAACGGCGTTTTTCCCGCTTGCGGAAGGAAAAACGCCCTTCTATAAGACGCCCACCGCACGCGCCCTTCGTCTATCGGTTAGGACGCCAGGTTTTCATCCTGGAAAGAGGGGTTCGACTCCCCTAGGGCGTGCCACGGTTCCCTCCCCCGAAACCCTTGTTTTTCACGGAAAAAGCGCTCGGCTTTCCGCTGTTGAAAAAGTTGCGTCCAACGCGATTTTTCGGCTTGCGCATCCGCCCGCGCCCGACTAGAAGACGCCCACCGCACGCGCCCTTCGTCTATCGGTTAGGACGCCAGGTTTTCATCCTGGAAAGAGGGGTTCGACTCCCCTAGGGCGTGCCACTTCTCTCCCCTCCCGTACATGATATCTGTAGGCATCGACCCGTCGTCGTCCGTGGTTTGATACCGGGTGATGGGCATGATCCAGCCCGTCGAATGCCCTGTCCGACGGATAACGGTTCGCGGCCGCGAAGGTCTACCTCTCCGGTACTAGTACCATCATCCCTTTACCCCATCCGATCTAGTCTTTCCTGCAAAATCAGAGGAGCCTCTCCCCTTTCAGACGACCGTCTACACCGGATTTCTCATGGAACAACGAGGACAACCCACAATTCTTGTCAGTCGCCAGTGCGCGCAAATTGCGGTTTATTGAACGTTCCAAATGAGGGGGCAACGGCAGCAGGAGGTAGCCATGTCGTTAGATCGGAAGCCTGATATGCGCATCAATCGAGCGAGACGACACTTCCTGGGCTTGTCGGCAGCCACGGGGGCCCGTTTCATCGCCATGGGGTCCATCGCGGCAACGCTGCTTCCCTCGTCCGCCCGGGCCATGGGATGGAAATGGTGGCGCAAGGGTGACGGCGATGGTCACGGCGGAATGTGCTTCCTGGCCGGGACTTCGATCCGCACGGTGGACGGCGCGGTATGCGTCGAAGACCTTCGCATCGGCGATCTGGTCGAAACCGTGAATGGCGAAGCCAAACCCGTCAAATGGATCGGCCATCACACCTTCAGGCGGAGCGCCCGTTCCTGGAGCAGGAGCGTGATGCCCGTTTGCATCGCCCGCCATGCCCTCGACGAACAATCGCCCAGCCGCAACCTCTATGTCTCGCCCGGTCACGCGCTGTATATCGACGGGGTCCTCATTCAGGCGGCCGATCTCGTGAATGGAACCTCGATCACGCAGGCCGTGCCGGAAGGTGTCGAAAGGCTCGACTACTTTCATATCGCCTTCGAGACGCACGAGGGCATATTCGCGGAAGGCGCCGCCGCCGAATCGCTGCTGCTCAGGGATGGCAATCACGAGATATTCGCGAATTTCGCGGATTATGCCCGCCTCTATCCGAACGATCCCCAGACCGCCATGGTGCCCTTCGCGCCGACCGTCAGCTATGGCGGCAGCGAACATCTGAAGGCCTTGATCCGTCTGGCGATACCGCGATTTGCCCCGCAACGCGGGCGGGCACGACGGATCTATGACCGGATCGCCGCGCGTGCAGACAATTCGATGGCATAGCCTGCGAAAGCCGCGATTCAATTTAAACACCGCCGGGCATCCCTGTACCCGGCGGTGTTCCTTTGTATCGCGGATCCGGCGGCGAAAGCCGTTCGGCAACGGCCCGCCACCGTTGCCGCCCGTTTACAGGCGTCAGAAACGCCGGCATATGCGAGCGGAAAAAACTGAAAATTCCTGCATTTAGGGCTTGCGCGAATCCATCCGCCCGACTAGATAACGCCCACCGCACGCGCCCTTCGTCTATCGGTTAGGACGCCAGGTTTTCATCCTGGAAAGAGGGGTTCGACTCCCCTAGGGCGTGCCACGGTTCCCTCCGCTTCATCGCTGAAATTGCCCCGCTCAGAACGCCTTTGCCGCGTCCAGCATGCGGAACTGTATGCGCCGGCTGCCCTGCCAGCTGTCGGCGGAAAGCGTGCCGGCGACGTGCACGGCCTGACCGCGCTCCTTCATCAGGAAGATGCCGAGATCCGCATCGGCGGCGCGAAACGCCATGGCGTCGATGCGCCCGCCATCGGGGCCTTCCAGGCTGACGCGCAGGTGATTGACGCCGACGGGGCGCACATCGCGGATACGGTGCGCCGGCAGCGCGAAGATCGGCTGCGGATGGCCCGAGCCGTAGGGGCCGGCATGCTCGAGCTGGTCGGCAAGCGCGAGCGTCGCGCCGGTGGCGCTGAGCGCGCCGTCGATCTTCAGCGTCTCCACCGCCACGAGATCGCGCACCGTGCGCTCCGCCTTCTCCTCGAAGAAGCCGCGCAGGCGCCCGAGCTTTTCCCGCTCCACCGTCAGGCCCGCCGCCATGGCATGGCCGCCGCCCTTGACCAGAATGCCCTCGTCCACCGCCGCGCGCACCATACGGCCCATATCGAAGCCGCTGATCGAGCGGCCGGAGCCGGTGCCCTTGCCCGAGGGGTCGAAGGCAATCGCAAAGGCCGGGCGGCGAAAACGATCTTTCAGGCGCGAGGCGAGCAGACCCACCACACCGGGATGCCAGCCTTCACGCGCCGTCAGGATGACCGAAGCGCCCTCGCCCGTGCCATATTCCGCCTGCGCCTCGGCTTCGGCCTCCGCCAGCATGGCGGCCTCCATGGCCTGGCGCTCGCGGTTGAGATCGTCGAGCTGTTTTGCGATCCGCTCGGCCTCGCCGGGCTCGTCGATGGTCAGCAACCGGCTCCCGAGTGCGGCATCGCCGATACGTCCGCCGGCATTGATGCGCGGGCCGACAAGGAAGCCGAGATGATAGGGCGTCACCGGCCCACCGATGCCCGCCTGCTTCAACAGCGCGGTCAGCCCGGCATTCCCCAGATGGCGCGCGGCGACGAGGCCCTTCACCACATAGGCGCGGTTCAGCCCCTTCAGCGGAACCACATCGCAGACCGTGGAGAGCGCCACGAGATCGAGCATGGAAAGCAGGTCGAGGGTTTTCGCCCTGCCATCACCGCGCTCGCGCAAAAGCCGCTGCAACGCCACCAGAACGAGGAAGACGACTCCGGCGGCGGAGAGATGGCCCTGCCCCGACAGATCGTCCTCACGGTTCGGATTGACCAGCGCATGCGCCGGCGGCAGGTTCTCGCCGACCTGATGGTGGTCGATGACGACGACATCGATGCCGCGGTCGCGGGCAACGGCGAGCGATTCGTGACTCGTCGAGCCGCAATCCACCGTGACGATCAGCTGCGCACCACGCTCGATCAGCTGCCCAATGGCATTGGGGTTCGGCCCGTAGCCCTCAAAGATGCGGTCGGGAATGTAGATTTCGGCCTCGATGCCGAAGTGCGTGAGAAACCGGTAGAGCAGCGCCGAGGAGGACGCGCCGTCCACGTCGTAATCGCCAAAAATCGCCACGCGCTCGCGCCGCTCGATGGCGCGCGCCAGCCGCTCCGTCGCAGCCTCGCAATCCATCAAACTATAGGGTTCCGGCATGAGCCGGCGCAGCGTCGGGTCGAGGAATTCGAGCGCATTGTCGAACGGCACGCCGCGGCCGGCCAGCACGCGGGAAATCAGGTCCGGCAGGCCATGGTTCTGGCTCATTGCCAAGGCGCGGTTTTCCCCCGCCTGGTCAAGCCGCGCCACCCAGCGCTGCCCGGTCGCGGAGCGCTCGACATTCAGGAAGGCGCGGCTGACGGGGTCGGCGTTTTCCAGCATGCTCATAAGTCGCTCCTGCCGTTATACCCCCCTCTGCCCTGCCGGGCATCTCCCCCACAAGGGGGGAGATTGGATGGAGCAGCGTTTCGCCCCGCTTCACGTCGCGGATTGAGCAAAGGTCCCGCCTCTTGCCGATCTCCCCCCTTGTGGGGGAGATGCCCGGCAGGGCAGAGGGGGGTGCTCAGGCCGCGACAATGCCCGAAATCAAGCCGTCTTCGGACGCTCGATGCGGATCACCTGCGGTTCGCCGACGAGATAGCCTTCGCCCTTGATGGAGGCGACGGCCTTGCGGACCGAATCTTCCATCGTCGCGTGGGTGACGAGGATGATGGTCTTGGGATCGGTCGATTCGGTGGTCGACTGCGCGCGCTGCACGATCGATTCGAGCGAGATGCCGTTTTCCGCCATGTGCTTGGCGATGCTGGCGAAAACGCCCGTACGGTCTTCCACGGAGAGACGGATGAAGTAGCCGCCGTGGTGCTTGCGAATCTGCGCACGCTTGTAGGGCTGAAGTGCCGCCGCCGGGCGGCCGAGCACCGGCACGGTCTGTGCGCCGGGACGGCTCTTGGCGATATCCGCGATATCGCCGAGCACGGCCGAAGCCGTGGCATTGCCGCCCGCACCGGGGCCGACCATCAGCAACTCGCCGAGAATGTCCGATTCGATTGCCACAGCATTCGTCACGCCGTCGACCTGCGCAATCACGCTGTCGAGCGGCACCATGGTCGGATGCACGCGCTGTTCGACGCCCGTATCGGTCTTCTGCGCCACGCCGAGCAGCTTGATGCGGTAGCCGAGATCGGCGGCAGCACGGATATCGTCGATGGAGATATTGGTGATCCCCTCGAGATAGATGTCGTCGGCCGCGATCTTCGTGCCGAAGGCGAGCGTCGTCAGGATCGACAGCTTGTGTGCGGTGTCGTTGCCCTCGATGTCGAAGGCCGGGTCGGCTTCGGCATAGCCGAGACGCTGGGCTTCCTTCAGGCAGGCCTCGAAGGACAGGCCCTCCTTCTCCATCTTGGTCAGGATGTAGTTGCAGGTGCCGTTCATGATGCCGTAGACGCGCGAAATCGTGTTGCCCGTCAGGGATTCGCGCAGCGCCTTGATAACAGGGATCCCGCCGGCAACCGCCGCCTCGTAATTGAGGATGCAGCCGTTCTGTTCGGCAATGACGGCAAGCTCGACGCCGTGCGCGGCCAAGAGCGCCTTGTTGGCGGTCACGACATGCACGCCGCGCGACAGCGCCGCCTTGACGGCCGAATAGGCCGGATCGCCGGATCCGCCCATCAGTTCGACGAAGACGTCGATCTTGGCATCGCGGGCAAGTGCGACGGAATCATCGAACCATTCGGCAGAAGAAAGATCGACGCCACGGTCGCGCCCCTTGGAGCGCGCGGTGATCGCGACGATCTCGATCGGCCGGCCGCAGGTCGTCGTGAGCATGTCCCTGCGTTCGACGAGAATCTTCGCGAGCGAGGCACCAACGGTCCCCAAGCCTGCAATGCCGATCTTCAGGGCATCAGCCATGGTCATGTCCTATGTTTGGAAGAAGGCCCTGCGCTGAACGCGCAGGGCGGATGGTTTTAGCGATGGGCGTTCAGCGAGATGACGTTGTGCATCGTCTCGTCGGCCGTGGAAAGGAACTTCTTGATATTGCGCGCCGCCTGGCGGATGCGATGTTCGTTCTCGACGAGCGCGAGGCGGACGTAATCGTCGCCCATCTCACCGAAGCCGATGCCGGGCGCAACCGCCACGTCCGCCTTCTCGACGAGCAGCTTGGAAAATTCCAGCGAGCCGAGGTGACGGAACTTTTCCGGGATCTTGGCCCAGGCGAACATGGTGGCGGCCGGCGGCGGAACTTCGAAGCCGGCCTTGCCGAACGTATCGACCATCACGTCGCGGCGGCGCTTGTAGACATTGCGCACTTCCGCGATGTCGGAGCCGTCGCCGTTCAGCGCATGCGTCGCCGCCACCTGGATCGGCGTGAAGGCGCCGTAGTCCAGATAGGATTTCACGCGCGTCAGCGCGGCGATCAGGCGCTCGTTGCCGACGGCAAAGCCCATGCGCCAGCCGGGCATGGAGAAGGTTTTCGACATGGAGGTGAATTCCACCGCCACGTCGATGGCGCCGGGCACTTCCAGCACGGATGGCGGCGGATTGCCTTCGTCGAAGTAGATTTCCGAATAGGCAAGGTCTGACAGCACGATGATGTCATGCTTCTTCGCAAACGCGATGACGTCCTTGTAGAAATCGAGCGAGGCGACATGCGCCGTCGGGTTCGACGGATAGTTGATGATCAGCGCGAGCGGCTTCGGGATCGAGTGTCGCACGGCGCGCTCGAGCGGCGGGAAGAAGCTCTCATCGGGCTCGACCGACATGGAGCGGATCACGCCGCCCGCCATCAGGAAGCCGAAGGCATGGATCGGATAGGTCGGGTTCGGGCAGAGAATGACGTCACCCGGCGCGGTGATCGCCTGCGCCATGTTGGCAAAGCCTTCCTTGGAGCCGAGCGTCGCGACGATCTGCGTCTCCGGGTTCAGTTTCACGCCGAAACGGCGAGCATAATAGGCTGCCTGGGCGCGGCGCAGGCCCGGAATGCCCTTGGAGGAGGAATAACGGTGCGTGCGCGGGTCCTGCACCACTTCGCACAGCTTGTCGACGATCGCCTTGGGCGTCGGCAGATCGGGGTTGCCCATGCCAAGGTCGATGATATCGGCACCACCCGCTCGCGCGCTTGCTTTCAAACGGTTGACCTGTTCGAAAACATACGGCGGCAGACGCCGGACCTTGTGAAACTCTTCCATCTTTAACCCCGTTAGGCGTGAAGCCCCTTCGGCAGCCCTGCCGGAGGACGCAAAACTTCACGCGACTCAAGTAGTCGATTAAGGGCGAAAGCGTTCAAAATGAAGGCGCTCCGCCCTTGACCGGCGGCCATCGGCCGCCTTCCGCTTTGCTGCCAAACGGCAAGAAAGGCAAGCGCTAATTCGTCTTCTGGATTTCCGAAAGCGTCTCTCGGCCGTGACCGTCGCGCAAGGCCTGCAATTCGGCGAGCTGGCGGCGGTATTCGGCCTCGGAAATCGCACCGGAACGGCGGCGATTCGTCAGAGAGGTCAGGCGGCCGCTGATGGCGGATGCCTCCTCGTCGCCCATCTGCTGCGTCTCGGCGCTGACGATGGCGGTAATATCCGGATAGGCTTCGGAACGGTTCGCACCGGCGTTCACCGTCGCGGCCGACTGCGTCGAGGTCGAGGAGGCGCAGGCCGAGAGAACGGCCGGCACGGCGGCCATGAGAAGGACGGCGCTCAAGCGCCTGATTTCGAACGCCATGTGGCTGTATGCTCCTGTCGAAACGACCGGTTCCGGATATTGCCGGGAAAGGCTGTCAGGCCCTTGTAATCTGTTTCGGACAGAATGTAAAAATACAAAAGGAACAATAAAATCGGGAGGAAGAGATGGCCGAGAACAGCAAAGCGGGCGAACGCGATGCGACGACGGACAAGCCCGGTTTTCAGGCCTTCGATCCGGGCGCAATCGAGCCCTATATCGTCAAGGATCCCGAGGCGCTGACGGTCAACATGGCGCGCACCGTCGAGCAGCTCGGCAAGGCCGCCTCCGCCTGGCTCGCCCCGCGCGAAAGCGGCGAGAAGGTCGACACCGTCGCCGAGCCGATGGTCGACATGGTCAAGACCCTCTCCAAGGTCTCCGAATATTGGCTGGCCGATCCGCGCCGCACGCTCGAAGCCCAGACCATGCTGCTCGGCAGCTATTTCAACATCTGGTCGCGCACGCTGAACAAGCTCGGCGGCCAGGAGGTCGACAACCCGCCGGATCCGCACGCCAAGGACAAGCGCTTCGCCGACGAGGACTGGGTGAAGAACCCGTTCTTCGATTTCCTGCGCCAGGCCTACTTTGTAACGTCCGACTGGGCCGAAAAGCTCGTCGCCGATGCCGACGGGCTCGACGAGCACACCCGCCACAAGGCCGGCTTCTATGTAAAGCAGATCGCCAGCGCGATCTCCCCGACCAATTTCGTCACCACCAATCCACAGCTCTACCGCGAGACGGTCGCCTCGAACGGCGCCAATCTCGTGCGCGGCATGAAGATGCTGGCCGAGGATATCGCAGCCGGCAAGGGCGATCTGAAGCTGCGCCAGACCGACACCAGCAAGTTCGCCATCGGCGAGAACATGGCGCTGACGCCGGGCAAGGTGCTGGCCCAGAGCGATGTCTGCCAGGTCCTCCAATATGACGCGACGACGGAAAAGGTGCTCAAGCGCCCGCTCCTCATCTGCCCGCCCTGGATCAACAAGTTCTACATCCTCGATCTCAACCCGGCGAAGTCCTTCATCAAATGGGCGGTCGATCAGGGTCACACCGTCTTCGTCATCTCCTGGGTGAACCCGGATGAACGCCATGCCGACAAGGACTGGGAATCCTACGCCCGCGAAGGCATCGGTTTCGCGCTCGACACGATCAAGCAGGCGACCGGCGAGGAAGAGGTCAATGCCATCGGCTATTGCGTCGGCGGCACGCTGCTCGCCGCCACACTCGCCTTGCACGGCCAGGAGGGCGACAAGCGCATCCGCACCGCGACGCTCTTCACCACGCAGGTCGATTTCACCCATGCCGGCGACCTCAAGGTCTTTGCCGACGAGGACCAGATCGACGTGATCGAGCGCGGCATGAAGGCGACCGGCTATCTCGACGGCTCCAAGATGGCGACCGCCTTCAACATGCTGCGCGCCTCCGAGCTGATCTGGCCCTATTTCGTCAACAACTACCTGAAGGGCCAGGATCCGATGCCCTTCGACCTGCTCTACTGGAATTCAGATTCCACACGAATGCCCGCCGCCAACCACTCGTTTTACCTCAGAAATTGTTATCTGAAGAACACGCTCACAAAGGGCGAGATGAAGCTTGCGGGCAAGACGCTGTCGCTGAAGGACGTAAAAATCCCGATCTACAATCTCGCCACCAAGGAAGACCATATCGCGCCGGCGAAATCGGTCTTCGTCGGCAGCAAGTTCTTCGGCGGCAAGGTCACCTATGTCATGGCCGGATCCGGCCATATCGCCGGCGTCGTCAACCCGCCGGACAAGAAGAAGTACCAGTACTGGACCGGCGGCCCGGTGAAGGGCGAGTTCGAGGACTGGGCGGCGAAGGCGACGGAAACCGCCGGCTCCTGGTGGCCGAACTGGCATGAGTGGATCAAGGCCGAGGACGACCGCATGGTGCCCGCCCGCAAGACCGGCGGCACGATGAATTCCATCGAGGAAGCCCCCGGCTCCTATGTGCGCGTGCGTGCCTGACGCCAGATGATCTTCGATCCGCCGCTCGTCTCCGGCACCCTCGTGCAGCGCTACAAGCGCTTCCTGTTCGACGCCGTCCTCGACGACGGCTCGGCGATCACGGGCTCCTGCCCCAATACCGGCTCGATGCGCGGCCTGACCGCGCCGGGCTCGCGCATCTGGATGTCGGAAAGCGACAGCCCGACCCGCAAGCACCGCCACCGCCTGGAACTGGTCGAGGCCGACGACACGGTGGTCGGCATCAATACCGGCCTGCCGAACCGGCTGGCGGAGGAAGCGATCCTCGCCGGGCTCGTTGCCGATCTTGGAACCTACCCCGTGCTCGAGCGCGAGAAGAAATACGGCCGCAACTCCCGTATCGACATCCTGCTGTCCGGCGACACGCGCCCACCCGCCTATATCGAGGTCAAGAACGTGCATTTCCGCCGCACGCCTGATCTCGCCGAATTTCCCGATACGGTGACGGAGCGCGGCGCAAAACATCTGGAAGAGTTGGGCGACATGGCCGAGGCCGGTTTTCGCGCCGTCATGCTCTACCTGATCCAGCGCGAGGATTGCGCGCGGTTCCGCATCTGCGCCGATCTCGACCCCGCCTATGCGAAGGGCTTTCAGCGTGCGATGGCGCGCGGCGTCGAGGCCTATGCGGTGAAATGTGCCGTTACTTCGCAGCAAATCCGCCCCGTGGCCGCGATCGCCATGGACGAACCCGGTGCCGCTGTTTTATGACGGTCAGCAAAGACGAGTGAAAGTTGGACCATGGTGACCTATATCGACGCGACCTCCGCGCCGCTGAAGAACACGGGCGTGATCCGCCTCTACGACGCGGACGCCTTCGACGGCATGCGCAAGGCCTGCCAGCTCACGGCGCGCTGCCTCGATGAACTCTACCCGCTGGTCAAGCCGGGCGTCGCGACCGACGTCATCGACCGCTTCGTCTTCGAATTCGGCATGGATCACGGCGCGCTGCCCGCGACGCTGAATTATCGCGGCTACACCAAGTCGAGCTGCACCTCGATCAACCATGTCGTCTGTCACGGCATCCCCAACGACAAGCCGCTGCGCGAGGGCGATGTCGTCAATATCGACGTCACCTTCATCCTCGATGGCTGGCACGGCGATTCGAGCCGCATGTATCCGGTCGGCGAGATCAAGCGCGCCGCCGAGCGCCTGCTCGAAGTCACGCACGAATGCCTGATGCGCGGCATCGCCGCCGTCAGGCCCGGTGCGCGCACCGGCGCCATCGGCGAAGCGATCCAGGCCTATGCGGAAGCCGAGCGCTGCTCGGTCGTGCGCGACTTCTGCGGCCACGGCGTCGGCCGGCTGTTCCACGATGCGCCGAACATCCTGCATTACGGCCGTGCCAACGAAGGCCCGGAAATGAAGGAAGGCATGATCTTCACCATCGAGCCGATGATCAATCTCGGCCGTCCGCATGTGAAGGTGCTGTCCGACGGCTGGACCGCCGTCACCCGCGACCGCTCGCTTTCAGCACAGTATGAGCACACGGTCGGCGTCACGGTCGATGGCTGCGAGATCTTCACCCTGTCGCCCGGCGGCCTCGACCGCCCCGGCCTCTCGTCCTAGGCCGCCCATGACGGGATCGCGCGGCCCTTCCGACAAGTCTTCCCTCTCCGCCATGGAGGACGGCGCGTTGCCCGCAGACGATCTCTTCGACAAGGATGACGAGCGCGGCCATTTCTTCGAGCGCCCCGCCCGCACGTCGCCCGCCAAGGCGGTTTCCGCTCCGGAAGACAAACACTATCACGGCCACCGCGAGCGCCTGCGCACCCGCTTCCGCGACAATGGCGATACGGCGCTCGCCGATTACGAAATCCTCGAACTCCTGCTGTTCCGTCTCATCCCCCGTCGCGATACCAAGCCGGTGGCAAAGGCGCTGCTCGACCGCTTCGGCACGTTGTCGGGCGTCTTCGGCGCCACCCCGGCGCTTCTACAGGAGGTGAAAGGGATCGGCGAAGCCGTCGCGCTCGACCTGAAGCTCATCTCCGCCGTCGCCCAGCGCACGCTGAAAAGCGAGATCCGCAACAAGACCGTGCTCGCCTCCTGGTCCTCGGTCATTCAATATTGCCACGCCGCCATGGCGCATGAACCGCGCGAACAGTTCCGCATCCTTTTCCTCGACAAGCGCAACGCGCTGATCGCCGATGAGATCCAGGGCCATGGCACGGTGGATCATACGCCGGTCTATCCGCGCGAAGTCGTCCGCCGCGCGCTCGAACTCTCCTCCACGGCCATCATATTGGTCCACAATCATCCGTCGGGAGACCCCACCCCGTCGCGGGCGGACATCGAGATGACGAAGACGATCGTGGAAACCGCCCGCCCGCTTGGTATCACGGTGCATGACCATATCATCATCGGCAAGGACGGGCATGCCAGTCTCAAGGGACTGAGACTTATGTGAATTTCCAAGATCGGATGATTGATCCTTCATCCGATTGAAACGGTTTTCTGCCACATTCGGTTGACGAAATTTGCCCGGCGAAGACAATTGCTGCGACGCAATATGATTCTTCCCGCACAGGACTGGGGCCATCTCACATGCAGGAATATGATCTCGTCGTCGTGGGCAGCGGCCCCGCAGGCCGCCGCGGCGCCATTCAGGCCGCCAAGCTCGGGCGCAAGGTTCTGGTCATCGAGCAGGGCAAACGCGTCGGCGGCGTTTCGGTGCATACCGGCACCATCCCGTCGAAGACGCTGCGCGAGACCGCGCTGAACCTTTCCGGCTGGCGCGAGCGCGGTTTCTACGGCCGCGCCTACCGCGTGAAGCAGGAAATCAGCGCCGATGACCTGCGCCGCCGCCTGCTCATCACGCTCGATCATGAAGTGGAGGTGCTGGAGCACCAGTTCGCCCGCAACCGCGTGCAGCACATTCGCGGCAAGGCGAAGTTCGTGACGCCGGATACGATGGAGATCGCCAAGGACGACGGCGAAACCATCCATGTCCAGGCGAAAAGCATCATGCTTGCCGTCGGCACGAAACCCTATCGCCCGGAAAGCATTCCCTTCGACGGCGTCAGCGTGCTCGACAGCGATGAACTGCTCGACATCAAGGAATTGCCGCGCTCCATGGCGGTCATCGGCGCCGGCGTCATCGGCATCGAATACGCCACGATCTTCTCGGCGCTCGATACGCAGGTCACCGTCATCGATCCCAAGTCGACCATTCTCGACTTCATCGACAAGGAGATCATCGAGGAATTCATCCACGATCTGCGCGATCGCAACATGAAGCTGATCCTCGGCCAGAAGGCCGACAAGGTGGAGAAGCTCGAAAACGGCAAGTGCGAGATCACGCTCGACAACGGCCGCCATGTCACCTGCGATATGGTGCTCTATGCTGCCGGCCGCGTTGGCGCGACTGACAGCCTCAACCTTCCCGCCGCCGGCCTCACCGCAGATTCGCGCGGCCGCCTCAGCGTGAACCCGGAAACCTTCCAGACGGAAGTGCCGCATATCTACGCCGCCGGTGACGTCGTCGGCTTCCCCGCACTTGCCTCCACCTCCATGGAACAGGGCCGCATCGCCGCGCGCGTCGCGGTCGGCGCCATCGCCAAGGAGCCGCCGAAATACTTCCCCTACGGCATTTATGCGGTGCCGGAAATTTCCACCTGCGGCCTGACCGAAGAAGAGGTCAAGGAGCGCGGCATTCCCTATGAATGCGGCATGGCGCGCTTCCGCGAGACGTCGCGCGGCCACATCATGGGCCTCAATTCCGGCCTTTTGAAAATGATCTTCTCGCTGAAGACCCGCCGCCTGCTCGGCGTGCACATCGTCGGCGAAGGCGCGACCGAACTCGTGCATATCGGCCAGGCAGTGCTGAACCTGAAGGGCACCGTCGAATATTTCGTCGAAAACACCTTCAACTACCCGACGCTTGCCGAAGCCTACAAGATCGCCGGCCTCGACGCCTGGAACCGCATGGGCGACCTCTCGCAGGCGGGGTGAGTCCGTCCATCTAAGGAGCCGCGCATGAAAATCCTGTCGCTGAATGTCTGGGGCGGCATGCTGCACGCGCCGCTTCTCGATTATCTCGCCACGGCCGATGCAGACGTCTACTGCCTGCAGGAAGTGCCGCGCGCCGTCGGTGCGCGGTCGGATTGGCTGACCTACCGCGATGGCGCGGTCGAGCTTCAACAGCGCGCCAATCTCTATCGCGAAATTGCTGAGGCTCTACCCGGTCACGACGGCTTTTTCGCCCCGACCGCTCGCGGTGAACTGATGGATGGCGACCGCCCCTGCCATCAGGAATTCGGCCTAGCCACATTCGTCCGGCAGGACATCGCCATCATCGGCCAGGCGCTGGATTTCGTGCACGGCACGTTTTCCCCACACGGTTTCGGCGCCCATCCGCGCGCCCGAAACGCCCATGTCCTGCGCCTCTACGACTACAAAGCGGACCGCGCCCTCACGGTCGCGCAGTTCCACGGCCTGCGTGAACTCGACGGCAAGGGCGACACGCCGACGCGAGAGAATCAGGCCGAAGCCCTCGCCACACTCATCGGCGGCATGCACCGCGACGGTGAAGGCCTCGTCCTCTGTGGTGATTTCAACGTGTTGCCCGACAGCGCCACCTTCAACACGCTTGGTCGGCTCGGGCTGACCGACCTCGTCACCACGCGCGGCTTCACGGACACGCGGACCTCGCTCTATACGAAGCCGGGGCGGTATGCCGATTACATGCTGGTGAACGACGCCGTGGGCGTCGAGACCTTCAGCGTCGTCGAGACGCCGGAGGTTTCCGACCATCGGCCGCTGATTCTGACCACCGGATAAACAGTCTTCAACCGGCCTTCGGCCGCGTCATGGCAAAGACCTCCGCCCCGCCATCGGCATAGTCCATATAGCCCATGCGCCCGAGCGGACGCGCGACGGCCATGTCGATCCTGCCGTCACGAAGAATTTCCGGGCTGATGTGAATGCCGAGCACCTGGCCGAACACGACCCAATTGTCGGATTCCCGCCCGTCAATATCCACCGGCCGCAGGATTTGCGTGGCACGGCATTCAAGCACCGCATAGGCCTCGCCGACATAGGGCGCATCGACAAGCCGCCCCGTCACCGGCGTCAGCCCGGCAAGCTCGAACTCGTCCACGCCGCGCGGCACGGCGATCGAGCTTGCATTCATCTGTTCGGCAAGATGGCGGCTGGCCAGCGAGCAGGTGAAGACACCCGTCTCCTCGATATTCGTCACGCTGTCCTTGTGGCCGCTGGAGGAAAACATCACCAGCTTGGGCGTATCGCTCACCGCGTTGAAGAACGAATAGGGCGAGAGATTGCGCCGCCCATCGGCCGCCCGCGTGCCGATCCAGCCGATCGGCCGGGGCGCGACGATGGCCTTGAAGGGATCGTACTTCAGGCCATGCGCGTTTGCCGCCGTCTCGTAGAACAGCGCGTCAGGCGTCATCGCCGACCCATGTGACGATCTCGGAAAGCTCCGGACGTGGACGTTCGGTCGGCGGCACGGTGGGCGTGCCGATATGGATGAAGCCCGCGACCTTCTCGCCCTCGTTGACGCCGAGGATGGGATAGGCGCGGCTGTCGAAGGCGTACCATTCCGTCAGCCAGTTCGAGGCAAAGCCGTGCGCATTGGCGGCCATGACCAGGTTCAGGCAGACGGCGCCGGCCGACATGACCTGCTCCCATTCCGGGATCTTGAAATGCGGCGCGGCCTTGCTGACGACGGCGACGACGACGGGTGCCCGCGTCAGCCGCGTGTTCTCCACCTTCACCATTTCCTCGGAAAGATCCGGCTTGTCGCCCATCGCGATGACGGCCAGTTCCTCGCTGATGCGACGGCGCTCCTCGCCGCGATAGACGATGAAGCGCCAGGGCGCGAGCTTGCCGTGATCGGGCACGCGCGAGGCGAGCGTCAGCATCTCCTCCACCTCGCCCCTGGACGGGCCTGGCTCGCTCATCTGGAAGGCAGGAATGGACCGGCGGGTCGAAAGATAATCGATCAGCTTGATTTCGGTTTTCATCGGGGAGGAGTTCCAATATCGTGCCGGCTGGCCGGCCTTGAAAATGCCATTAGACGCGTCTTCAAGTGGAGCCTTACAGTCAGGAAGTCAACCACATCCATGCGCATGCCCTTCCATCCCGTCGTCGCCGTGGGCCTTAGTGTCGCGAGCCTTGTCGCGTCGCTCGTTCCCGTGCGCGCGCAGGATTCGGTCGAGAGCTTTTCGCAGATCACCACGCCGCCGGTGAAGGGCGGCAAGCTCACCTCCTTCAACCCGATCATCACGGGTGAAGCCACCCCGAAGAACCTGCGCGACATCACCTGCGAGGCGCTGCTGACCAAGGATGGCAGCCCCATGCAGCACGGCCTGACCTGGCGCGTCTTCTCGCCCATCCCCGGCGCCGACGGCAAGCTGCCGCTGCTCGCGACCTCGGAGGGCGGCACGGCAGGGTTCCAGCTCGTGCCCGGCGAATATTTCGTCAATGTCGCCTTCGGCCGCGCCGGCGCCACCAAGAAGCTCGTCGTTCCAGACGCGGGCGAGGTCGACAAGCAGGTCATGGTGCTCGATGCCGGCGGCATCATGCTGAACGCCGTTTCCGGCTCCGATGTGCGCATTCCGCCGAAGGAGCTGAGCTTTGCCATCTACGCCGCCGATGTGCGCGAAGATGGCGAGCGCAACCTCGTCGTCGATCATGTGAAGCCGAATTCCGTCGTCCGCCTCAATGCCGGCACCTACCACGTCGTCTCCGATTACGGCGCGGTCAATGCCGTCATCCGCGCCGATATCCAGGTGGAAGCGGGAAAACTGACGCGCGCCACCATCCAGCACCGCGCCGCGAAACTCACGCTGAAGCTCGTCTCGGAAGCCGGCGGCGAGGCGATCGCCGATACCGCCTGGTCGATCCTCACCTCCTCGGGCGACACGGTCTCCGAAAGCGTCGGCGCCTTCCCAACCGTCGTGCTGGCAGAAGGCAGCTACATCGCGGTCGCCCGGAACAAGAACAAGATCTACCAGCGCGATTTCACCGTGCAGGCCGGCGTCAACACGGATGTCGAGGTGTTGCTCGACGAGAAGGCGAACGACCAGAAGGCCGCCGCCGAGGATGTCGTGGATTAACCTGCCCGGCGCAGGAAAGGTTTAGGCCGCGGTGCCATGGCGAATACCGCATCATAGAGCCGGGCCGTCAGCGTCTTGCGATCGCCCGAATCAAGCTCCGCCCAGGACAGCACACCGCCGATGCGCGCGCCGATCGTCGAGCCCGAGAGCCGGCGGAATTCGCGGATGAGCAGCGACAGGCGCAGCGTCAGCGAGACCTTGCTGGCGAGATGGAAGAGCCGCCCGTTCTGCCCTTCGAAATAGACCGGAATGACATTGGCCTGTGCGGCCTGGATGAGCTTTGCCGGAAACATCTTCCACGGCAGGTCTTCCGCCCGCCCGAAAACCTTCTTGGCCGTCGCCACACCGCCCGCCGGAAACACGATGACCGTCGTGCCCTCCTTCAGGAGACGCACGGCCTCCGCCCGCGTCTTCATGTTGAGCGCCAGCGCTTCCTTCGTCTCCTCGAAGGACACCGGCAGCGCATAGGGCTGCATTTCCGGCACTTTCAAGAGATCGTTATGGATCATGACCTTGAAGGGACGCCCGAGCTGCTCGGCCAGCGCCAGAACGGCAATACCGTCGCCGATCCCGAACGGATGGTTCGCCACGATGACAACAGGCCCCTCCGGCAGGTTCGCCGGCGGCCAGGCGCCCTGCACACTGAGCCGCACATTGATCAGCTCCAGCATGTCGCCGAAGACGCGCGCGCTCGTGCCGACGATGGAATTGCGCCAGGTATCGTAGATCCGCGCATAGCGGTTACGCCCGGCCAGACCTTCCATGGAGCGGATAAACCATCTTTTGAGGCGCGGATCGTTCTCGTTGGCGTAGGACAGTTCTTTGAACCGCACGGTATTCCCCAATAATCCCCGGCCTCTCCTCCGTCATGGTCGTCCTCGGCCTTGAGCCGAGGGATGACCCGACCATCCATACCTCTCGGCCGGAGGTGGATCCTCGGGTCAAGCCCGAGGATGACGAGGGGTGGATATAAAAATGATCCCGCACCATTAGCACGGGATCATGAACCTTTTCAGACAGGCCTTTTCGCCATCACGCCTTGCCAAGCTTGCGCTTGACATCCGGCGGCGTGGCTTCCAGCGACAGCGAGGCGATCGCCTCGTCGAGCGTCATCGACGTCTGGTTCTGCGAACCGAGACGGCGGATGTTGACGGTCCGTTCTTCCGCCTCCCGCTTGCCACAGACGACGATGACCGGAACCTTGGTCACGGAATGCTCGCGGACCTTGTAGTTGATCTTCTCGTTGCGGAAGTCGGTCTCGACGGTCATGCCGGCGTCGCGCAGCTTCTCCGCCACCTCGCGACCGTAGTCGTCGGCCTCGGAGGTGATGGTCGCCACCACCACCTGCTGCGGCGCGATCCACAGCGGCATATGGCCGGCAAAATTCTCGATCAGGATGCCGAGGAAACGTTCCATCGAGCCGCAGATGGCGCGATGGATCATGACCGGCTGCTTCTTGTCGGAATTCTGGTCGATATAGAAGGCGCCGAAGCGTTCCGGCAGGTTGAAGTCGACCTGCGTCGTGCCGCACTGCCATTCGCGGCCGATGGCGTCCTTCAGCGTATATTCGAACTTCGGCCCGTAGAACGCGCCCTCGCCCGGCAGGATGCCGGTCTTGATGCGCCCGCCGGACTGCGCCTCGATCTGCTTCAGCACATCCATCATGACGCTTTCCGCCCGGTCCCAAAGCGCGTCGGAACCGACGCGCTTTTCCGGACGGGTCGAGAGCTTCACGACGACCTCGTCGAACCCGAAGTCCTTGTAGACCGAGAGGATGAGGTCGTTGATGCGCAGGCATTCCGCCGCCATCTGCTCGTCGGTGCAGAAGACATGCGCATCGTCCTGCGTGAAGCCGCGCACGCGCATCAGCCCGTGCAGCGCGCCCGAAGGCTCATAGCGATGCACATTTCCGAATTCCGCAAGGCGAACAGGTAGTTCGCGATAAGACTTCAAGCCATGCTTGAAGATCTGCACATGGCCCGGGCAGTTCATCGGCTTCAGCGCGAAGACGCGCTCGTCGTCGGTCTCGTCGCCGGCAACGGTCACCTTGAACATGTTGTCGCGATACCAGCCCCAGTGGCCGGAGGTTTCCCACAGCGACTTGTCGAGCACCTGCGGCGCGTTCACCTCTTCATAGGTGCCGGAAAGACGACGGCGCATATAGGCGACGAGCGTCTGGAACATGCGCCAGCCCTTGCCGTGCCAGAACACGACGCCCGGACCTTCCTCCTGGAAATGGAACAGGTCCATTTCGCGGCCGAGCCGACGGTGGTCGCGCTTCTCCGCCTCGGCGAGGATGTTGAGATAGGTGTCGAGCTCTTCCTGCGTGCGCCAGGCCGTGCCGTAGATGCGCGTCAGCATCGGATTGTTCGAGTCGCCACGCCAATAGGCGCCCGCGACCTTCATCAGCTTGAAGGCCGTGCCGATCTGGCCGGTCGAGGCCATGTGCGGGCCCCGACACAGGTCGAACCAGTCGCCCTGGTAATAGATCTTCAGGTCCTGCCCCGCCGGGATCGCATCGACCAGCTCGACCTTGTAGGCCTCGCCCTTGCCAGAAAACACTTCCTTCGCCTTGTCGCGCGACCAGATTTCCCGCGTGAACGGCTTGTTGCGCTGGATGATCTCCTTCATGCGCTTTTCGATCTTGGGCAGATCGTCCGGCGTGAAGGGCTCGTTCTTGGCAAAGTCGTAATAGAAGCCGTTGTCGATGACCGGGCCGATGGTCACTTGCGTGCCGGGCCAAAGCTCCTGCACGGCCTCGGCCATCACATGCGCGGCATCGTGACGGATCAGCTCCAGCGCCCGATCGTCCTCGCGGGTAACGATCTCGATCCGGCCGTTGGAAACGGTCTCGGAGAGATCGCGCAGCTCGCCATCGAGCGCAATCGCAATCGCCTTCTTGGCCAACGACTTGGAAATCGCCTCGGCCACATCACGCCCCGTCGAGCCCGCGGGATATTCGCGGACGGAGCCATCAGGAAAAGTCAGGGAAACGGGTGCAGACATCTAAAAATCTCCTATCCAGTCCCGCCAACGAATGCGGGTGGTATGCGAGGGTAAAAGGCCGGATGCGCCGGCGCGTGCGTCGCGCGGTATACGGGGATTTTGGGGGGATTGGAAGGGGTGGAATAAACTGCGAAACTTAACGTAGGGATTCAAACGAGCGGGAAAAACAAATGCGGGGGCAATGGCAGGGTAATTATACCGGCTACTCAACCGGTGAAATCACAATACAGATCGATGAATACGATAGTTATTTTTCTGGTAGGGCGTGCATATTTGAAACAGGCAACAACTATGGAATATACATTTGTGAGTTTCAGACTTCAAACAAAGCCGACCATCAAAATTTCAGGGTGCCGATCAAGATTCAGCGCTTCGCCGAGGCAATAGACATATCGCGATCCGAGCTATCTTCGGTGCTTCCGAACGTTGAATCTCCCACACACGCAGACATCGATCTGAAAGTTCTTAGGAAAGGACTGCGGGTATCTGCAACTACGCACCGGGACAACATACGCATGGGAATGATTTCCTCGCTTTTGAACAGAGGAGCTGCGGAAAAAAAGAGTAAATTGATTGCCGATAAAAAAGTACATGGATGGGAAAAATTCAAGCAAATGATCGGCGGAATGGAGCGGGATAGATATATTTTCCGAGGCCAACCTGTGGTCAACAGGCTAAGAACTTCCTTCCACCGGACCAACAGGAAAGATTTACATCGATTTTCGACATTTGACATTCCTCAGTTGCACGGGATGGTTACCTCGAAGACGAACCATTACTTTGATTTACGAGACAATATCCAGAACGCAGCCTTCTGGAATCTGCTACAGCACCACGGCTATCCGACGCCTCTGCTCGACTGGACACATTCACCATATGTGGCTGCCTACTTCGCCTTTCGAGAGAAGAATCGGAACGACCTAGCGCCGAAGCAAAAGATCAGAATTTTCATGCTCGATCGTTTGGCTTGGCAAAATGACTTCCCGCAGCTTTACAGCGTCGTGAATGTCCGGCCCCACTTCTCTCTTCTCAATCCTGTCGCTCTTGAAAATCCTCGTGCGCTTCCACAACAAGCTATATGTTCAATTACCACAGTTGACGACGTTGAAGAATATCTCATGCAATGCGGCAAGCTAGCCGGTAAAATATACTCGCGCGTCTTCGAATTACCATATCATGAACGGGATTCCGTATTGTCGGAACTACGTCTCATGGGAGTGGCTGCGGGTTCTCTATTCCCTGAAATTGACGGCGCTTGTGAGGAGATGAGGCTAAGGAATTTCCAATATTGAGCTCGCACTCCATCCATAAATAGAAGTGATCCGAGAGGCCGATGATCGCTTTCATTTTCCCCGCTCCAAAACCCGCCCTATCCTAAACCTCCCTTCCGCCGCCGGACGGATGGCGTAACGTGTCGATGCGAGCGGGAGGAGGCGCTTTCGTGGTTTGCCGAAACATACGGCAGGAGCGCAAGAGGCGTAAAGCAGCCGCCTCACCTGCAAAGGCCAGCACCACAAGCCATGCCCTCTCCTCCGTCATCCTCGGGCTTGACCCGAGGATCCACGACCCCACGGCACCACCATGTTTTGTGGCATAGATCCTCGGGTCAAGCCCGAGGATGACGTCGGCGGGTGGGACCACGGCTTCCCATAAAAGCGCCCCGCCTCGCCATCTCGTCCCTTTTTTCAATCCCGCATTTTCCCCGCCCCCAAAACCTCCCTTATCCTAAACCTCCTTCCGCCGCCGGACGGATCGCGTAACGTGTCGATGCGGGCGGGAGGAGGCGCTTTCGTGGTTTGCCGAAACGTACGGCAGGGGCGAAAGAGGCGTGGAGCGCCGTGGTGACCAAAAGCCTTGTCCCCAAGTCTTCATGGGATCGGGCCGACGGGACCTGCGGCGGGCGAGGCTTCCCCCTTCCCCGGGTCGCGGGGTCGGCTTGGGTCCGCCATGCAAGCATTGCCGCGCATGCCCCCGAAAAGTGCGCAAGCGGTTTTCGGACAAGGCGCATGCGAAGACGATGCGCAGCGAAGCCTTGCCATGCCTGAAGGAGGAACAGACCGCCTCCGAAGAACGCCTGGGCCGCGCGAAAGCGAAGCCACCCATACCACCCATTCCAGAGGCAACGCTTTCGCGCGGTTCTCCGGTTTCACAGGCCTTCAACCCGATGGGATACCCTGCGGGCCGTTTCCGGCTGCGCGCAATTTTTTTGAGGGGAACGCTTCGATGACATCCGAAAGAGAGGGCATGGTTTTACCGGCAAAACGCGGCGATGACGATGATGGCGGCACCCTGCTTTTCGTCGCCCAGTGGGCGGCAAGCGAGGCGCGCTTCTTCGACACCTGCCCCCTGCCGCGCTGCCGGCGGGCGCGCCGCTGCTCGGGATGCAGACGGTCGGGCAGCGGTTCCGCCGCGAAGGCCGATCCGAAAAGCCATCCGCCCTGCATCCTGACCGATGAAGACGTGCAGCGCCTGCGCACGGGCCTCGCCATCGTGCGCCGCCACGTCACCGAAATCATCGCCCGGCCGATGCCGGACGATGATGAAAGCGACGGTTTGGAGGACAAGCCGATCGCCTGGCCGCAGCCGAGAGGACTGCCGCGCCTTTGCCGGCGCGGGCGTCATGGCGGCCGGCGGGCAAAGGCCGGCAAGGCTCCTTCTCGGGTTCAGGAAACGCCGAGCGATTCCGCCGAAATCCAGAACACCGCATCCTGCGATTCGGCCGTTTCCAGCCACACGAAATCGAGATGCGGGAATTCCTCTTCCAGGATTTCCCGGCCCGAGCCGATCTCGCAGATCATGCCGCCCTCGGGATTGAGATAGGCCGGCGCCTCTTCGAGAATGCGGCGCACCAGATCGAGCCCGTCGATGCCGCCGTCATGGGCCATTTCCGGCTCCGCGCGGAATTCCGGCGGATAGCCCTCCAGCGCCTCGTGGTCGACATAGGGCGGGTTGGTGATGATGAGGTCGTAGGTGCGTCCCTCAAGCGGGGCGAAGAGATCGCCCTGAAACAGCGTCACCTGGTCCTCGACATCGTGTTCGTCGAGATTGATCCTGGCCACTTCCAGCGCATCGGACGAGAGGTCCACCGCATCCACCGTCGCCTGCGGGAAGAATTTTGCAGCGATCACGGCAAGGCAGCCGGAGCCGGTGCAGATATCGACGGCGCTTTCCACCGTCATCGGGTCCGGCAGGAAGGACGAGCCGTTTTCGCCGAGATATTCGGCAAACAGGATTTCGCCGATATGCGAGCGCGGCACGATCACCCGCTCATCGACATGGAAGCGCACGCCCTGAATGTAAGCGCGGCCGGTGATGTAGGACGAGGGCTTGCGGGTCGTAACACGCGTCTCGATGCGCTCGGCCAGCATGCGCCGCTCCTCCGGCAAAAGGCGGGCATCGAGGAAGGGATCGAGCGCGTCGATCGGCAGTTCCAGACTGTCGAGCAGCAGATAGGCCGCATCGTCGCTCGCCGTGGTCGTGCCGTGGCCGTAGCTCAAGTCGGCGGCGTTGAAGCGCGAGATCGCATAGCGCCAGTAGTCGCGCAGCGTCACGAGTTCGGTTGTGATGTCTTGCTGTGTCAACGGCGGCCTCGTGTGCGCTATAGTATTTGCTGGACTGACCCGGCTTTAGAATGGCAAGGGCGGAGCGGTCAATCATAACCATAGAGGCTTTCCGCGACAGCATGGCGAAGGATACGCGCAACAGGCAGAAACCGGCTCCCGCCCGCAAGGCAGGCGCGGCATCGCGTGCCCCCGCCGCCACCAAGCCGCGCCCGACGGCCAAGCCGAAGCCGGACGGCAAGCGCGTCACCCTGCCCCGCGCGCTTTCCAAACTCGGTTTCTGCTCGCGCACACAGGCAGAGGCGCTGATCGCAGAAGGCCGCGTCGCACTCTCCGGCCGCACCGTCACCGATCCGGAAACCTGGATCGACCTCACCGAGGCCGTCATCACCGTTGACGGCAAGCCGGTCGTCGCCGAGGCCCGCCTCTACCTGATGCTGAACAAGCCGCGCGGTCTCGTCACCACCCGCCACGACCCGGAGGGCCGCCCGACGGTGTTCGACTGCCTCAAGGAGTTTGCCGACGCCCATCTCTCCCCCGTCGGCCGTCTCGACAAGGCCAGCGAAGGCCTGCTGCTCTTCACCAACGACACGGACTTCGCCAACGCCCTGCTCGACCCCGCGACCCATGTGGCAAAAACCTACCACGTCCAGATGCACCGCATCGCCGACGACGCCGTGCTCGCGGCGCTTGAAGCGGGCGTGCATCACGACGGCGAATTCCTGCGCGCCAGGGCGGTACGCAAGCTGCGCGAGGGCGAGAAGAGTTCCTGGCTGGAAATCACCCTCGACGAGGGCCGCAACCGCCAGATCCGCCGCATGCTGGAAGCGCTCGGCATCGAATGCCTGCGCCTGCTGCGCGTCTCGATCGGCAATCTCCAGCTCGGCGATCTGGAAAAGAGCGCGGTGCGCGCCCTCACCGAGGCGGAAATGAAGGATCTCCGCCGCCTCATCCGCCGCGGCTAGCGAAAGGCGACCTCGAGGTTCTGCCGGTCGCGCGAAATGACCGAGCAGTTCGTCTCGAACCCGTCCGCCTTGATGGCCAGCATGAATTCCGGCGGAATGCCGGCCGTGTTGCTGACCATGATGCCGGCACCGTCCACGCCCAGGCTTTTCACGGTACAATCGATCGTCGAGCGGCGGTCGTTGAAGACGATGTTGCCGGCCTTGAGCACGCGGCGGCGCGCGCTCATGCCATCAGCGCCCTGCATGGAGGCGAAGGAGATGCAACGATTCCGCCCGGACCCCTTCGCCTGGTACATGGCCGCATCCGCCTGCGCGAGCAGCGTCTCGATATCGCGCCCGACAATGGAGAGCGCCGAGGCGCCGAAGCTTGCGGTGATATGGATCGTGCCGAACTCGCCGGAAATCGCCCGCGCCGCAATTTCCGCCCGAAGCTTTTCGGCGGCGATCATCGCGTCTTCGGCACCGACATGCGGCAGCAGGATCGCGAATTCCTCGCCGCCGAGACGCCCGAACAGATCGCTGGTGCGCAGTTTCGACCGGCAGGTGGCGGCCACGGCCTTCAACACTTCGTCGCCCGCAGCATGGCCATAGGTATCGTTGACCTTCTTGAAGTGGTCGACATCGAGCACGAGGCAGGCAAGGTCGTGCTTGTGGCGCAGCGCCGCCGCGATCAGCTGCTCGGCCTCGCGCTTGAAGGCCCGCCGCGTCAGCGCTTCGGTGAGGCTGTCGGTGGATGCGGTCTGCATCAGGTCGATGCGGTCCATCGCCGCCCCGGCAAGCTCCTGCAGGATGCCCAGATCCCGGCGGCCGAAGGAGCGCGGCGTGCGGTCGATCGCGCAGACGGTGCCGACCGTATGGCCGGCCTTCGTCTTCAGCGGCACGCCGGCATAGAAGCGCACGTGATCGGGACCGGTGACGGCCGGGTGCGCGGCGAACCGCGGATCCTTCGTCGCGTCCTGCACGACCATCGGCTGTTCGTCGTCGAGCACATAGCGGCAGAACGTATCCTCGACCGGCACCTCGTCGGCGGAAAGGCCCGAGCAGGACTGATACCACTGCCGGTGACCATCGATGAGCGAAACGAGCCCGATCTCGACGGTGAAGACTTGCTGGATCAGCCGCACGATGCGATCAAACCCGTCGTCGCGCGGACTGTTGAGAAGATCCAGATTATCAAGTGCGGCAAGGCGATCCCGCTCGCGTTTGATGGCCTCTACTGACGACTTGCCGAATGTTCTGGCGTTCACGCTCGAACTCCTCCCTCAAGCTTCCGAGCCTGCCACTGGACAAAACCGGTATGTCTTTTTGAACATGATGATGCCTTGCAGGCAACGGCCACAAATAGGAGCAGGCAGCGTTTTCCCCGCCGAAGAAACAGGCCGCATACTGGCGACAAAGCCGGTGAGAGAGCACTTGACCCTCAAGCAACTAGAGGAAGTAGCCTTCCGGCAGATCGACACGGAGACTGCCCATGCCCCTTCTTTCCGCCGCCATCATGGGTTTGTACCTTGCGGCATTCCTCGTTCTCACGGCCCGGTCGGCCCATGCCGCCGGACGCCCCGTCTGGCTGTTTTCTCTCGGCAAGCGGCAGGATCTGCCGGCCCTCTTGTTTCGCGTCTGCTTCGCGGGCGGGTTGCTGTATCCGCTGATGCTGGCGGCGGGGATCGAACCGGTCGGGGAAACGTTCACCCCCGCAACAGCGGTGCGAATCGCCGGGCTCGCCATAGCGTCCGCTGGCGCCCTCTTCGCCATCAACGCCCAGCATTTCATGGGTGCTTCCTGGCGCATAGGCTCGGTGGCGGGACATTCCGGCGCCATCGTCGATAGCGGGCCGTTCAGGCTTTCCCGCAATCCGGTCTTCGTCGGGCAGGTTGTGCTGTTTGCCGGCTTTGTCCTCGTGCGGCCGGATGCAGTGCAGGCCGCTCTTGCGGCAGCAATCGCGCTGGCGGTCTGGCTTCAGGTCCGGATCGAGGAGGCGGTTCTGGTGCGCGATCTCGGCGCGCCCTATGAAGACTATCGGCAGCGGGTTCGGCGATGGCTGTGAGATCAGCCCAGCATCTTCGCAAGGCCATTCACGGTATTGGCGTTGCGCAGCGTGCCGATGCCGAGCTTTTTCGTCGTCAGATGCGACAGCAGCCTGGTCTCGCTCGGCTTGCCGCTGAAATCGACCCAAAGGTCGCCGTCGACGATATCGAGCCTGATGTCGGGCGTGGTGAGCGCCTTGAGCTTTTCCAGAACGCCCCGATCCAGCGGTTTGCGCATGACGCGGATGCCAACATTCTGCCCGTCACCCTGCGGAAACGGATTGCGCGCAGCGACACGCCTCCATTCCTCCGCCGTGCGCAGGACAATATCGACATGTTTGCCGAAGCGGTCGCGAAACGCCGCCTCCAGCCGCTCCTCTATTTCAAGAAGCGGCGCCGCATCGGCCTCGAAGATCAGGTTGCCGGTCGCGACAAGCGTGCGCGGCTCGCGAAAGCCGAGCGCTTCGGCCATGCCGCGCAGATCGGCCATGAGGAGACGCTTCCCGGGGCCGAGGACGATCGAATGCAGGAGAGCGACATAGGTCGTCACGGTTCAGCCTTTTCCGGCGCGCGAAACACGCCACAGCCGCCACGGCGCCCATGGGGAAAAACGGCTCTCCAGCATCTCGGGCACCGGATCGAACCCATGCGTGCCGCCGGGGCCGCAGCGCACGACGCGAAACAGCGTCATGAAACCGCCTTGCCACAGCCCGTGCCGGGCCACGGCCTCGTAGCCGTATTCGGAACAGGTCGGCAGATGGCGGCAGGAATTGCCGATGAAACCGGAGAGCGTCAGCTGGTAGAGGCGGATGAAGCCCATGCCGAGAAGCCGGCCCGGCGTCTTGCGGAACGGTCCGCGCCAGTTGCGGCCCTTGTCGGCAAGGCGCGGGGTATCATGCCGGCAGTCCGGTGCATTGCACATCGCCCCTCACCCGGCCGTTTCAAGCCGTTTGGCCTCGATCTGGCCGATGGCGTCCACCACGGCATCGAAGGTCAGCATGGTCGAAGCGTGGCGAGCCTTGTAGTCCTTGACGGGCTTGAGAAAGCGCATGTCCTCGAAACGCCCGCCCGGCCCCTCGCCGTCCGCCTTCAGCATGGCGAGCATGTCTTCCCGCGCCTGGCGGATTTCCGAAACCGTCGCGCCGATCACATGGCGCGCCATGACGGAGGACGAGGCCTGGCCCAGCGCACAGGCCTTCACCTCATGGGCAAAGTCGCTGACCGTGTCGCCATCGAGCTTCAGATACACCTTCACCCGCGAGCCGCAGAGCTTGGAATGGGCGTTCGCCTCGGCGTCCGCGTCCGGCAGCGTGCCGATGCGGGGAATGTTGCCGGCGAATTCCAGGATACGGCTGTTATAAATATCGTCCATCATGGCCCTGTTTTCCGCGTTTTTTGCGGAATCTTCAATGATCCGAGGAGATTATTCCGGTCACGTCGGGAAAAAAGCATGGCGTGTCGCCTCCCGCCTCTTTCGCATACCGCGATCGATACTATATGATAACTCGTATTGGGGTGAGCGTTTTGCAAGAAGCCGGAGAGCTGAAAGCGGACATCACCTGTTGTTTGGGAAACCGTGCCGGACGGTCGAGCGCACTGATAAGCCGAGACCCGAAAGCCCCGGAGCCCGCCAACGGAACCCAAGCCTGCAGGGTTAGGCGAATGGCCAGTGGCGAGTCCGATAAACACGTCAGGTAACCTGCAGAAAGGTCATGGGTCCATGGACGCCATAGTCACCAATTTTCCGCGTGTCGACGACCAGTCGGACCGTCCTTCGCAGAAGGAAGCCGAGGATGCCGTTCGCGTGCTGTTGCGCTGGGCAGGCGATGACCCGCAGCGCGAAGGACTGCTCGACACGCCCAAGCGTGTTGCAAAAGCCTATCGCGAACTGTTTTCCGGTTATGACCTCGCCGCCGAAGATGTGCTTGGCCGCACCTTCGAGGAAGTCGCCGGCTATGACGACATGGTGCTGGTGAAGGACATTCCGTTCTTCTCGCATTGCGAACACCATATGGTGCCGATCATCGGCAAGGCGCATGTCGCCTATCTGCCGAACGGTCGCGTTCTCGGTCTCTCCAAGATCGCCCGCGTCGTCGAGATCTTCGGCCGCCGCCTGCAGACGCAGGAAACCATGACGGCGCAGATCGCGAAATCGATCGACGAGACGCTGAACCCGCGTGGCGTGGCCGTGATGATCGAGGCCGAGCATATGTGCATGGCGATGCGCGGCATCCAGAAACAGGGCTCGACAACGCTCACCACCACCTTTACCGGTGCCTTCAAGACCGAACCGACCGAACAGGTGCGGTTCATGACGATGATCCGGAGCTAGGCGAAAAGCGGCTCCGCAGGACGGAGCCGACCGCCATGACGATCACCTTCGACGCCCCCTCCAAGGACAAGGCCGAACTCGAAACGGGTCCGGCCTTTACACCGCGTTTCGACGAGCACGGCCTGGTGACGGCCGTGGTGACGGATGCGAAGGATGGCGAGCTGCTGATGGTCGCGCATATGAACGCCCAGTCGCTCGCGCTGACCATCGAGACCGGCATCGCCCATTACTGGAGCCGCTCGCGCCAATCGCTGTGGAAGAAGGGCGAGACCTCCGGCAATCTCCAGACCGTCGTGGAAATGCGCACCGACTGCGACCAGGATGCCGTCTGGCTGAAGGTTTCCGTCGCCGGCCATGACGCGACCTGCCACACCGGCCGCCGCTCCTGCTTCTATCGCACCGTTACCAATGGAGAAGGCGGCGCGGTGCTGACCATTACCGGCGGCGCCCCGCAATTCGACCCGGCGTCCGTCTACAACAAAAATTAAGCATCTGCATAAGTTCTGGACCGTTCCGGCACGGATTCACCCTTTGGCAACCGGTTCGGACGCCTAATCCCTCCCATGGCGGCTGCTATCCCCGCCATGCGGATCAGGACATGGAACACCATCGCTCGTATGCGTCACGACCGGTTTCCACAGACACCCCGAAAGGGGTAACGATCCCGCGGGCATCCGCCCTCCTCCAGCCTCGACCGGACGCAAACCGCAGCGCTTTCACGCCTGTTTTGGCCGTGAAAGTTCCCCGCGTCACAGACTGCATATATCCTGTCACTTATTGTGTTCCCAAGGACGCCGAGGCGCTGGAACTGATTGCCTCGCCGCGTGTTCCTTTTGGGTACGGAGGTCCGGAATGTTGAACTGGAGTTTTAATCGTAGTCTCGTAACGGCGGATGCTTCAGATCCGGGCGGCCCTTCCATGAACAATATGCCCATCATTCCCGTGCCGGCCCCGCCGCGCAAACCCAAGATCGCGCTTGCCCTCGGCGGCGGCGCTGCCCGAGGCTGGGCCCATATCGGCGTGCTCAGGGCGCTGGAAGAGGAAGGCATCGAGATCGGCATGATCGCGGGCACCTCCATCGGCGCTCTCGTCGGCGGCTGTTATCTCGCCGGCAAGCTGGACGAGCTGGAGGCTTTCGCCCGCTCGCTCACCATGCGCCGCATCGCCAGCCTGCTCGATTTCACCATTCGCGGCTCCGGCCTGTTCGGCGGCATGCGGCTGACGAGGCGCATGCAGGAGCATCTGGAACATCTTTCGATCGAGGATCTCGACCGCCCCTTCGTCGCCGTCGCAACGGAAGTCAACAGCGGCCATGAAGTCTGGATCAACAGCGGCTCGCTGATCACGGCGCTGCGAGCCTCCTATGCCCTGCCGGGGATTTTCGAGCCGATCAAGTGCAACAACCGCACGCTGGTCGATGGCGCGCTCGTCAATCCCGTTCCGGTCTCGGTCTGCCGGGCACACGAGGAGCCGCTGGTCGTCGCCGTCAACCTCAACTACGATCTCTACGGTCGCTCCGCCGTCATCAAGCACAGCGCAAGCCCGCAGAAGATCGACGAAAACAGGCAGGAAGACAGCGCCGCGCGCCTCGGCCTCACCGGCGTCATGGTGCAGTCCTTCAACATCATCCAGGACCGCATTTCCCGCGCCCGCCTTGCCGGCGATCCGCCGGATCTCTCGCTGCATCCGAAACTGTCGGATATCGGCCTGTCGGAATTCCACCGTGCCGGCGAATCGATCGACCGCGGCTACCTCGAAGCCAAGGCCCGCATTTTCGAAATAAAGCGTATGCAGGAAGTCGTCATGGCGCGCTGACGCTGAGGGGCGACCTGCTTCGCAAGACTCGGCGGGCGGGACGATCAAAAAATCGTTCCGCCCGAAACCGTTCCGGAGACAGCTTTAGCTGGCGATATAGGCCTTGATGGCATCCGCTTCGTGCTTGATCGCGCGGATATGGGATTTCACCACGTCGCCGATCGAGATGATGCCGACGAGCCGCCCGTCCTTCTCCACCGGGATATGACGCGCACGCAGCTTGCTCATCCGTTCCATGAGCTCGTCGACGGTCTCGGTTTCGCCGCAACGATAAACGTTGCCCCACATGATGGAGGAAATGGGCTTGTCCATGCATTCCGCGCCGTTGCGCGCAACTGCCGCCACGATGTCGCGCTCGGTCACAATGCCCGCGATGCGGTCGTTGCGATCGACGATGACAATGGCGCCGATATGGTTTTCATGAAGATAGACGGCAGCTTGCCTGACAGTGAGCTGCGGGCCGCCGGTGACGACGTTGCGGCCTTTTTCGTCCAGTATCGTCTTTACATACATGCGTACCTCCCGTGTGCATCATGACGCAGAGAGGCGGGACACCCGCGCAGGGATGCCCTGCCTGTACCAGGAACATCCTTTCCTCCTTGGATGTTCCCCGTTCCGGTGTGCATGTGCGAACCGGAACAATCTCATGGTGCGCCACGATAGAGGCGATTGCAAGACCGCTAATGGAGTATCGTTAATCCCGGCGGGGCTCAGCCGTCGCTACGTCGAAAAGGGGAAAGAAGAAGAAACCGAACAGGAAGCCGCCGATATGCGCTTCCCAGGCCACCGCGCCGCCGGCGACCGAGCCGAAGATCTGGCCGAAGCCGATCAGGAAATTGGTGAGAAACCAGATGCCGGAAAAGACGAGTACCGAGCGGTTGGATAACGCCTCGGAAATCGTCAGGCGTCGGTTCAGATGGGCGAACTGCCGGCTGATCCGGCCGCTTGGCGAAAAGACGAAGCGCGCGGCCGCCCCCATCAGGCCCGAGACGACGCCCGAGGCGCCGACGACGAGAATCATCGCACCCCAATGCAGCGCCGTGTGAAATGCGACGGCGGCGATGGCCGAAAGGCACCAGAAGACGAAGAAGCGCGCAAGCCCGATGCGCCGCACGACGGGCGCACCGAAGGCGACCATCCAGAAGGCGTTGAAGATCAGGTGCTCCCAGCTGCCATGCAGCAGCGAATAGGTGACCGGGCTCCACAGCCAGCCGAGATCCTGCTCCGAGAAGGGGATCGTGTAGCGGCCGGGAATGAAGGCGAACTGCAGGAGGACGTTTTCATCGGTCACCGACGACAGCAGATAGGTGCGCACGACGTGGATGACGATCAGCACCGTCAGCATGAAGACGAGCCCGCCGGGCAGGTTGAATGCGGGCTCCCGCTTGCGGATATCCACCCCATCACCCTGCATCTCTACGCCGTCACTGCTCATGGCCGATCCACCAAACTCACAAATACGAATCGCGCTTATATAGACAAAAGAAAGGCCGTGCAGCTTTCGCCGACGGCCGGTGCCCCCAATCCCCGGGGCTGAAATCGATGTGCAGTAAACCATTCCCTCGTGAGGGATGACCGGATGTTTGGCCAAAACCGGGCGGCCACGCAATCGAAACCAATCGTTAACCTTAATATCGAGGTGGCACGAAACTCGCACCGCTCTTCCTGAATGCCCGTTTTGCCCGCTTTGGCGTGTCGGAACGGAACAGAATCGAATGGATATGAGCATGCAGACGAAAGCCGTGACGGCGCTTTACGATTACTGGACACGCCAGCGCGGCGACCGCATTCTTCCGCTGCGCAGCGCAATCGAGCCTGCGGATATCGCCGCCATCCTGCCCGACGTCTTCATCCTCGAACACATAAGGCTGCACGATCCGCGCTTTCGGCTGGCCGGCACCCGCTTCTGCGCCCAGTTCGGCCGCGAGCTGAAGGGCACGGCCTTCGACACGATCTTTGCACCCGACCAGCGCAACCGGGTCGCTCGTATCACTGAGAATGTCATGGCGCACGGGGCGCCCGCCATCATGCAGGTTCAACTCGTCGACGGCACGCTCGAAACGACCGAGGCGGAAATCGTGCTTCTGCCGCTCGCCTCCAAGGGGCGCGTGGCGGATCGGATCATTGGTGCTTTCGCCCCCCTGCCCGGCCAGCGCCAGCCGCTCGCCGCCTTCCGCTATGCCACGCTCGGCTCCCTCTCGGTGATCGACCCGAGCCGCACGAAATCTGCCGCCGGCAACCGCCCGGCGATCCCCATGCCGGCCTCGATCATGGCCATGCGTCCCCCCGCACTGGGTCAGACGGTCAGCCGCGTTCTGCACCTGAGGATCTTCGAAGGCGGGCGGCAAGCCGAAGATTTGCGCGAGCGCTAGGTGCTCCCACAACTCAAGGCACTTTAAAATTGCCGTTACGTGAGGAACCCGTCACTTTTCAAAGTCGCGGCAAACCTTCTGTTAACCGCGAAAGCTTAAGACTTGGAAACACATAAGTTCATCAGGCCCGCGCGCACATGTATTCATTCCAGCAAGCATCGCCCGCCGCCCGCAAACCGCAGCCCGACCAGCGGAGCTTCCAGCGCGTTTCGGTGAACCTGCCCGGTCGGCTGATGCTGCCCAATCACGATGAATACGATTGCTCCGTCATCGACATGTCGCCGGGCGACGCCAGCTTCATCTGCTCCGCCCGCCCGCGTGTCGGCGAACGCATCATCGCCTATGTCGATCATCTCGGCCGCATCGAGGGCAATGTCGCCGTTCTCAACGAAGACGGTTTCGCAATCACCCTGACGGCCACGGACCGCAAGCGCGAGAAGCTCGCGGCACAGCTGACCTGGATCGCTAACAAGCACGAACTCGGCCTGCCGGAAGACCGTCGTCACAACCGTCTGACACCGCGCAACACGCGCACCGAAATCACCCTCGACGATGGCCGGCGCTATCCCTGCCGCATCATCGACCTTTCGCTGTCCGGTGCGGCCGTGGATATCGACGTGCGCCCGGCACTCGGCACGCCCGTCCAGCTCGGCAACATGAAGGGCCGCGTCGTGCGCCACTTCCAGGAAGGCGTGGCCATCGAGTTCTCCTCGGTTCAATCCAAGGAAGCGCTCACCTCGTTCCTGTAGCATTTCGAGACGGGGCAAACGCCAAAACTGTTTCACGAGGGCCCTGCGGGGCCCTTTTGCTGTTTCAGGATGGCACACCGAAAATTCGGCAGAATATTTTTGATTTTTTTTGGCCGCCAAAAATCTTTCAGGCATATCGATTCAACCGAAATCCCTCGTCTCAAGATCATCCCGACATCCCCCAATCGGCCGACCGGCCGCTGGAATCAGCACCGGCATATGACCGCGCGCATCCTGATGCGCCCGTTAAATTCGATAGATCCACACAAAATCAGTGACTTATACTTTCCAGCCCGCATTCGCGAGGGGCCGAACTCGTTCAAATTTTAATCAAAAACAACTCAAATACAGTTCAAATTCAGTTCAAGTTTTGTTTTTATTTTATACTTATGCGATCTTGATTTGAACTAAGTTATACTTCCGACTTTCGCGTAAGATCAAAAACTCCGTGTCATTGTCCCATCATCAAACGGGGACAGAACAATGACAAAAACAATCAAGACAGGGGCATTCGCGTTTCTCTTTTCTCTGGCCGCCGCGCAGGCCGCCATGGCGCTGCCGGCCAATATTCCGCTCGCCGGCGCCACCAACCAGCCGATCGGCCACTACGAATTCTGCAAGCAATATGCCGATGAATGCCGCTCGAACGGCAAGGATGCCGGGCCGCTCGTCCTGACGCAGGAAAACTGGAAGACGATCCTCAACGTCAACTATGCCGCCAACACGGACGTGCAGCCGATGACCGACATGGAAATCTACGGCGTCGAGGAAAAATGGGCCTATCCGGATGCGGTGGGCGACTGCGAAGACTATGTGCTGCTCAAGCGCAAGCGGTTGATCGAGGCCGGCATTTCGCCCTCGAACCTGCTGATTACCGTCGTGCTCCAGCCGAACGGCGAAGGCCACGCCGTGCTGACCGTGCGCACCGATCGCGGCGACTTCGTGCTCGACAACATGCGCAACAAGGTCCTGCTCTGGTCCGAAACGGAATACCGCTACCTCAAGCGTCAGTCCTCGGCCAATGCCGGCAAATGGGTCAAGCTTCAGGACGGTCGTGCCGACGCCGTCGGTAGCGTCAAGTAACAAGGCTGGCGCTGATCGCAGCGCCGCGTGACGAAATTGCCCGGCAGCCCCGCCGGGCAATAAAAGGGCCCGGTCAGTCCCCCAATCCCCGTCCCGACCATGGCCCTGCGGCCGGTTCTGCTGTCCCGGAACCGGCCGCTCCCTTTTTCGGGACCTGCCAAACCCCGCTAATTCATTCAAAATTAACCACGTTCACGGAACCTCGCCTCAAGAGATTCAGGCAGGCCTGAGTCCCGATCTTTTTTTGGCGGGCGAGGAACGCGATGACCATTGCGACGACAGGTGACGACGGCCACGCGCCGCTCCTCTCCAACCGCCTGCTGACGCGGCTGACCATCGGCGTCGCCGTTCTCGCAAGCCTCACCATCGGCATCAGCGTCGCCGGGCGCATGCTCGGAGAGCGCATCGCGCTCGCCGGTCATACGGAAAATGCCGCCCCCGTCGATGTCGTGATCGGCCAGGACCAGATCCGCCTTCCCGCCAATGTGATCCGCTTCGAAGACCAGCGCCATACGGGTCTTGCGGAACGCGTCGATCTCTACCTGACATGGCCGGAAATGCGAGGCTACAGCAATGCCGAGCGCAGTCGCTTCAACGATGCCAACCGGCCGGAAAGCCTGATTTTCATCAATCTTTCGCAAAGCACCATGTCGAAGGACATGTCCGGGCGTCTGGAGCCGATCTACAGCCACCTCTTCGATGGCCATACGGAACTCGGCCCGGCGGCGCTGACCTTGCGCCACCTCAAGGACAATTCCGGTTACGGCAACGAGGTTTTCTTCACCGGAACGCTGCCCGACGGCTCCGATTATGCCGTGCGCTGCATGATGCCGGCAGACGACGCGCCATCGACCAGTGCCGATTGCCAGCGCGATATCCACATCGGCCGCGACCTTTCGGTGCTTTATCGCTTTTCGAGCAGACTTTTGCCGCAGTGGCAGGCCATGGAGGCGCGCGTACGCGACTATCTCGGCCAGTCTCTCATTCAGAACGGCCGCCCGCTCGCCGCCGCCAACAGCCAATAAAATAGCGTCGATCTGAGAAACCAATGATTCATCATAAACCGATTGGTAACGCTGTCTCGCTACTGTGCTGCCAACGGTCGTTCCGGAACCTCCCATCCGAACGCCATCTGCAATCCGAGAATGAAGAGTAACGTAGTGTCCCGTTCGGTATTCCTCGATTTCCTCCCCCGCTCCTGTCAGGCAGTTGCCACCGTGGCGCAAGGTCTGGTGATGGTCGGAATGGTCACCACCGTCGCCTTTGCGGCACCTGCGGAAGCCTCTCCGAAATATGCCGGCATCGTCATCGACGCCAAGACCGGCAAGGTGCTCTACAGCGAAGACGCCGACGAACTGCGTTTTCCGGCGTCTCTCACGAAGATGATGACGCTGTACCTGACCTTCGAAGCGCTCGAAGCCGGCAAGATCCGTCTTGATACTCGCGTGCCCTTCTCCAAGAACGCCTCGAGCGAGCCGCCGACCAAGCTTGGTGTGCGCGCCGGCAATTCGATCACCGTCGAACAGGCCATGCTCGGCCTGATCACCCGCTCGGCAAACGACGCCTCTACGGCGCTTGCCGAAATGCTCGGCGGCTCGGAAGAGCGTTTTGCCCGCATCATGACGCAGAAGGCCCGTGCGCTCGGCATGACGCGCACCACCTATCGCAATGCCAACGGTCTTCCCAACACGGCGCAGGTTACCACCGCCCGTGATCAGGCTCGCCTCGGCATCGCGCTGCGCCAGCATTTCCCGCAGTATTACGACTATTTCTCGGTCCGCAGCTTCCGCTTCGGCAAGCAGACCATCAATGGCCACAACCGCCTGCTCGGCAGCGTGCGCGGCGTCGATGGCATCAAGACCGGCTATACCCGCGCTTCCGGCTACAACCTCGTGACCTCGGCCGTTGCCGATGGCCGCAGCGTCGTCGGCGTCGTGCTCGGTGGCCGTTCGGGCGGTGCCCGCGACCAGCAGATGCGCAAGCTCATCGCGGCCTATATGCCGAAGGCCTCGCGCCGCGGCGGTGGCGACCTGATCGCCGAAACCAAGGACGCGCCGACGCTGACGGCAGATGTTGCAAGCGAAGCCGTCACCGCTTCGGCGAGCGGCACGCTCAGCAACCGCGGCATGGAACTGCCGGAAAACGGCCCGATCCCGACCTATCGCTACAACGAAGCCCGCATCGAAACGGCCTATGCCGCAACGACGAGCGAAAACGAGATCGTCGGCAAGCGTGCGCTTGCCGCAACGCTCAAGCTTCAGCGTGAAAGTGCCGTTCCAGCGGAAGAACTGACGGAACAGGGCGACACCGGCGATACGCTCGACAAGCTGACCACCTCTTCGACCACGACCGCCACCATGGCTTCGGAATCCACGCCCTCGGGCTGGGTGATCCAGATCGGTGCGACGCCGGACAAGGGCCAGGCGCAGGAACTGCTTTCCAAGGCGAAGAATTCGGGCGGCAAGGTGCTTTCCAGCGCAATGCCCTTCACGGTCGCCGTCAACAGTGGCAGCGGTGAACTCTATCGCGCGCGCTTCGGCGGCTTCGACAACCAGAACGGCGCAGCCGCAGCCTGCAAGGTGCTGAAGCGCAAGGGTTTTGCCTGCTGGGCCAGCCAGCAGTAACGAGATTGGACCGCGCTTGACGGCGCGGTCTCAGGACTACCGTCTTCAACCCGCAACGGCATCGGCAGGTATTGCGTACCGATGGCTGCGGGGGAAGACAGGCGGACGCCGTGTAACGGCTCTGTCACCCTCGGTTAGGTATTGCGTACGAGGCAGATCATGGCGATGAACGAAAACCTTTTCGATGTTCCCACCACAGCGCGCGACGAAAAGCGCCGGCCGCTGAAGGGCACGCTCCACCCGCTGCACGAAGCAGCGATGCGGATCGCGGATATCGGATTGGGTCGTTCGCGCAACAAGACGAAGGATCTCGTCGGCATGCTTTTGGCGCACGGCGCCCGCGCCTGGCGCTCCGGCCAGCCGGCCGCCGGGATCCATCTGCATGTGGACGTCAGCGAACGACGCTATCCGGTGCGCATGCGCCTGCGCTGACTGTAACGCCTAGAGAAGGCCGAGTTCGGCGAGCTCGCGCCGAAGCTCCAGCGGCAGATCCGCTAAACCCTCACCCATATTCTTCAGATCGCGCGGGGCGTCATCCTCGGTGAGGTAACGCCAGCCCTGGAAGGCGCGGCGCGGCTGATATTCGGTCTCGATCACCTCAGGTCCGAGCATCAGTTCGCAACGGGAAATGCCGTCGACATCCGTAAAGCTCTTCAGGCCGAGCAGCCGCTGGCGGGCCTGCACCTGCCCCTTGATCACCCAATAGAGCGAACCGCCGTCGAGCAGCTCCTGATCGCGTTTCGGGATCATGCGGGTGATGTGGCTGGAATGCGGCTCCATGCCCGCGGCGATCGCGATCAGCGAGCGTTCGGACACCCATTCGCGCAGATCATCGATGCTGTCAGCGCCGACACAGAGTTTGATGAGATGTAGGGCCATGGCTCTTTGAACGCCCTTGCGGCGGCCGGGTCAAGAGGCCGCCACGTCGCACTCCACAGAAGACCCTCTCTGCCTGCCGGCATCTCCCCCACAAGAGGGGGGGGAAGGCTGGCAGCACACGCCTGCCTCGTTTTTAAATGCTGAGGGTGCCGCATCAAGTCCCTCCCCTTGTGGGGAGGGATTTAGGGAGGGGTCCTTCGCTATCGTCAGCACTCCACCACATTGACGGCGAGGCCGCCGGTGGAGGTTTCCTTGTACTTCTCGTTCATATCGACGCCGGTCTGGCGCATCGTCTCGATGCAGGCGTCGAGCGGCACGAAGTGCTGGCCATCGCCCTTCAGCGACAGCGACGCCGCCGTGACCGCCTTGACGGCGCCCAGCGCATTGCGCTCGATGCACGGCACCTGCACGAGGCCGGCGATGGGGTCGCAGGTCATGCCGAGATGGTGCTCCAGCGCGATCTCAGCGGCATTCTCCACCTGCTCGGGCGAACCGCCCATCACGGCGGCGAGACCGGCGGCGGCCATGGCGGAGGCAGAGCCCACCTCGCCCTGACAGCCGACTTCGGCGCCTGATATCGAGGCATTGTGCTTGATGATGCCGCCGACGGCCGCAGCCGTCAGCAGGTAATCCCTGATACCGTCCTGGTCGGCATCCTCATGGAAATGCAGGTAATAGCGGATCGTGGCAGGCACGACGCCGGCCGCGCCGTTGGTGGGTGACGTCACGACGCGGCCACCGGCGGCGTTCTCCTCGTTGACGGCCATGGCATAGACGGAGAGCCAGTCATTGGCGAGCAGCGGGTTCGCCTTGTTGGAACGCCACTCCTCCTGCAGCTTGTCATGGATCGAGCGGGCGCGGCGGCGCACCTTGAGACCGCCGGGCATGATGCCCTCGTTCTTCAGGCCGCGATCGATGCAGCTCTTCATCGCGCCCCAGATGCGGTCTAGGCCGGCATCCAGCTCCTCGCGCGACATGCTCGCTTCCTCGTTGGCGCGCTTCATCTGGGCAATCGTCATGCCCGAACGCTCGGCCATTTCCAGCATCTGCTTGGCCGAGGAGAAGGGGAACGGAACCTTCGTGCCGCCGGCCTTCGCCTTGCTGGCGCGCATCTGCTCCAGTTCCGTATCGGTGACGACGAAGCCGCCGCCGACGGAATAGTAGATGCGCTTCAAGAGAAGGCGGTCGTCGCGGTCATAGGCGGAGAAGGTCATGCCGTTGGCATGGCCGGGCAGCGGGTTCTTCTTGTCGAAGATCAGGTCGGTCTTCGGCTGGAAGGCATAACCGGGATGGCCCGGCGGCGTGATGCGGCCGGTGCGCTCGACCTCGGCCACGATCGCATCCATCTGGTCCGGATCGACCGAATCGGGCCGCTCGCCCATCAGACCGAGGATGACGGCGCGGTCGGAGCCGTGGCCGACGCCGGTATAGGCGAGCGAACCGTGCAGGCTCATGCGAACCGTTGCGACATGCGCGTTCGACGGGCGCGGCCAGTCATCGGAGAGGATCAGATCGAGAAAGCGGTTCGCCGCCGACATCGGCCCCATCGTGTGAGAGCTCGACGGCCCGATACCGATCTTGAAGACATCAAAAACCGAAAGGAACATTCCCTGACTTCTCCTCGCCGCAGCGGACTGCGCATTGACCGTTGACGCTACGATATCACGCGGCACGCCTATGGCGATCTCCCGACATCGGGTTTTACCAGTGCGACATGCCGAAAACAAAAACAGCGCGTCTCAACGAAGAGCGCGCTGTTTATGTAGGGGCTTGGGCCTTAAGTTTTCAGATGCCGCCGAAGAGATAGGCGATGACCAGAATGGCGCCAAAACCGAGGACTGCACGGGCGGTAACGCCCCAGCAGGATTTCTGAACGGTGCTTTCCATGATTTCCCCGAATGGAAGTGTCGTGCGAGCCGCCGATATCAGCGCCGCATGGGCTCTGTTTAATGAAGAATTCATGAAACCGCAATCGCGAAAAATGGCGAAACCAAGGCGGCGTCGGCATAGGAGCCCCGCGCTCAACGCATGACCTGTCGCAGAATCAGACAGTTGCCGGCGACCGCTGTGCTTTCGCCTGGATCGGAACGCCGCCTCCGTTTTGCCCCAGGTCTGAACGGCGTGCAGAGGCCACGGCCGCGATGCTTGCAAAATGCCGAATCCGTGGCACAACACGTTCCATGAACACCCCGGATCTCATCGCGCTCGCCATCTTCCTCGTCCTGTGGATCGGGTATTCCTGGATCACGGACCGGGCGAAACTGTTCGACCGGGTGAGCCTGACGCGCGCCATGAGCTCGCAGCGCGCGGTGTGGATCCGCAACGCCATGCAGCGCGACCTGCGCATGATCGATACGCAGATCATGGCGGGATTGCAGAATGGCACCGCCTTCTTCGCCTCCACCTCGCTTCTGGCGCTCGGCAGCTGCTTTGCGTTGCTCGGGGCGACGGAACAGGTTTTCGCGATCTTCAACGACCTGCCCTACTTCTTCCACGGCAGCCGCGCCGGCTTCGAGACGAAGGTGGGTGGCCTTGCCATCATCTTCGGCTATGCCTTCTTCAAGTTCGGCTGGTCCTACCGGCTGTTCAACTATTGCACCATCCTGCTCGG